>JASHWZ010000213.1 GCA_030043865.1 Thermoplasmata archaeon
TACACCGGCCGGACGTTCAACTTCATCGTCCCCGAGTTCAATGACTGGTTCAAGTACCGCGGGATGGTCGAGCCGCTCAAGCTGGTCATGGAGCAGCGCGAGGTGAAGTGGGAGACGACGTTCGGGACCGTCGGCCCGTACACCTTCCGCTCGTTCTTCTCCGTCAACTACAACGTGCGTTCCGCCGGCGCGCAGGATTACTGGACGACGATCGGCGACCCGAACTTCGCGGCCCTCGAGGACCGGATGCTGCTGCGGTTCCACCCGATGACCCGGGAGCGGTTCCGCGCCGTCGAGGCGAGCGCGGAGCGGCTCGAGCTCGGCGACCTCGACTTCGCGCTCGCCAGGTCGATCCGGGACCACCTCACGCTCGTCCACGCGATCGAGACGGGGCACCCGCTGGTCGCGTCGAAGTTCCGGGCCCGCCCGGTCCGGCTCGAACGGGGGCTCTACGCCACCCTGCGCGACGTGTCGGAGAAGGCGCTCAAGACGACGAGCTACCCGAAGTTCTCCCCTCGGCTCAAGTCCCGGGCCGTCCGCCTCGCGGCCGCCGCCTCGCTGCTGACGTACTTCGCCGGTCCGGCGACGGCGCCGCTCTCGATCGGACCCCTCGAGGCCGACTTCGCCCGACGTTTCTACGAGGAGGAAATCCGTGCCCGAGAAGGGCGCCACGGCCGCGCCGCGGGATGAGGCGTGGACCGGCCCGCGGTTCCGGCGTCCCGCCGATGACGAGGTCCGGCGGGCGGCGCGCCGGCTCGTCCGAGGCAGCAAGGCCGCGTTCTCCTCGCAGGCCGAGTTCCGGTCCGCGCTCATCGCGTCGCTGCGCCGGGACGAGCCGCTCGCGACGGTCGGAGGGCTGCGGATGCGGCGGCTCCTCGTGCAGCTGCCGGGCGTGCGCCTCACCGTTCGGTACCGCGAGCGGGCCGCGGCGCCGCCGCTCACCGCCTGCCCGGTCTGCGGGGCCCCGCTGAAAGCGATCCGGAACCGGACCCTCGGCGGCGACTCGATCGTGCTCGGTCAGCAGTGCACCCGCTGTAGCTACTGGACCCACCGGTCTCGGCGCGTCCCGGTTCGCTATCTCATCTCGAGCGCGGGGATCGACGGGCACCCGCTCCGGTAGCGCCTACTCCTCCCGCCACGGCGTCCCGTCGTCCGCTTCGGCCGGGGGGACGTACGGTGTGGGCGCCGGGGTGGGGGCGCTTTTCCGGGGCCGGGCCGCGAGGAGGAGGAGCACGGCCCCGACGGCCGCGCCCATGAGCACTCCGAGCAGGAGCCCCGAATCGAACGGCACGCCGAGGACCGAATTCGACGGCGCTCCGGCGACGACCAGTCGGTACGTACCGTTCCACGACGCACCGACTGCGTCCTCGACGAACAGCGTCACCGTGTACGTGCCGGACGACGCGTACGTGTGTTGCGCGGAGATCCCGTAGGCGTACGTCCCGTCGTCGAACGACCAGATCACGGTGTACGGCGCGGTGCCTCCTGAGATCGTCGCGTTGAAGTCGAGGGACGTGCCGGCGTCGATCGCCGAGCCCGAAGGAACGGCCGCGACGCTCCACCGAGCGGACGGGGCCGGATGGACCAGGAGGTCCAGGTGCCGGCTGACCGAGACGCCCGAGGCGTCGACGTACTCGAACGTGGCGAAGTAGACGCCCGGGGTGCGGTAGGTGTACCGGACCGTATCGCCGCTCTCGTTGACCCCGTTGCCCAGGATCCACGTGCCGTTCCCCGGGGCGGTGCCCCCCGTGACGTTCGCCGTCAGCTCGAGCGAGACGTTCACGTCGGTGACGTTCCCCGGCAGCGCGGTGAGGGCGACCGAGGGCAGCGGCTCGACGACGACAAGGGTGGTAGCGCTGGAAACCCCCCCTCCCGCATCGGTCGCGAGCACCGTCACGAGGTACGTCCCGGTGGTCGAGAAGTCGTGCGAGACCGCGGACCCCCACGCCACGGTTCCGTCCCCGAACGACCAGGTGTAGTTGTACGGCGCCGTACCTCCGCTCGCGGCGACCGTCGCCAAGAACGCCTCGCCGAGGTCGACCTCGCCGACGGGGACCGACTCGACCGTTACCTCGAGCTCGATGGCCGGCGCCACCGAGAGCACGGTGAGGGCGGAGGTGTTCTGACCGAGCACGTCGACGGTGTCCGCGACGACCGAGTAGCTGCCGTTGACCTCGGGCGTGCAGACGAGTTCGGTCTGGTCCGCGCTCTCGCACCCGGCGGGGAGCCCCGCGTAGGAGATCGTCGACGGACCGGCGCCGCCGACGAGGCCGAGCTTGAGCGTCGTGGTCGACCCGGCATCCACCGGGTCCGGGTCGGCCGCGAAGTACGTGATCGACGGCGGGCTCGCGACGACGCTCACGGTGCCCGAGAGGTAGTTCGCCACCCAGATCTCCGACGCGCCGGGCGCCGTCGTGCCCGCGAGCTCGACCGAGGCCACCGCGACCGGGAGTTGTCCGACCGGGATCGAGACGTACGAGCCCTCGCTCGCGGACACCGAGGCACCGTCAAGGACCGTGAGGTTACCGGGCCACGCCGAGTTCAGCGAGTCGTTGGAGGGGATGTACAGGTACTCCCGGCTCGGGTCGTAGACGACCGACCAGGCGACGGTGTGGGGCGCGATCGCGATCGGCCCCGCCACGACCGACTCGTTCTCGGGGTCGACGATCCAGAGCTCCCGGCCCAGCGCGTACAGCTCCTGGTCCGCGGCGTCGTAGGCGACCGAGAGCAACCCCGGGATCCCCGACACGGTCGTGCCCACCACGGCTCCGGTCGACCCGTTGAATTCCGTCAAGGTCGCGGCCGTGGTGTTCACGACGAACAGACCGTCGGTCGCCGGGTCGAGCGCGACGCCCGCCAAGCCGCGTACCCCGACGTCGCCGCCGACCGGACCGAACGATCGGAGGTCGGAGAGCGCGAACGATTCGAGCCCGTGCAGTTCGTTGACGTCCCAGAGCCGGCCGCTGGCGGTGTCGACCAGGAGCTCGGTGTTGTTCCCGGAGGCGTTTCCGCCCGAGACGCTCGCGACCGCCGTGGAGGTCGTGGCATCGATCTCCGTGATCCCTCCGTCGTACCCGGCGTAGACGATCCCCGTGGCGGGGTCGTCGACGACCGAGAGGGCGGGCGCAGGGAGCCCGACCGGGGGGGCGGCTGTCGCGAGGTCCGACGCGTTCAGCACGAGCACGCTCGAGTTCTCCGCATCGGAAAGGAAGACCCGGTCGGAGTTCGGGTCGAACGTGAGGCTCGCGCTCTCGACGCCCAGGTCCGGCGCGCGCTCGGCATCCGCGTCCGCCGTGACGTTGACCACGGAGACGGTCCGCTTCTC
>JASHWZ010000214.1 GCA_030043865.1 Thermoplasmata archaeon
GGCGACAGGGGCGGGGTCGGGACCGGGCCGGAGGGGCCGGCGGCAATCGCCCCAGTCTCTCCGCCCAGTTCGGGGTCCGACCCGCCGTCGGGCCCGAGCGAACGGAAGCCTTCGATCGCGAGCGCGGTCGGAAACCCGCAGACCGAGCAGTGGCCCACGGTCGACGGGATCGGTTGCTCGCAGATGGGGCAGCTAGAGGGCACGGAGTTTCCGAAGATACTAAGACGAAGTACCGAACCTTAACACTTCCCCGCCGAAGAACGGTGACGCCGGCCGGACGTCATCCTCCGGAGAACGTCGCCACCACGGTCAGGCGGGTCGGGCCCTCGACCGGGGTGTCGAGCGGGATCGGCGTGTCGTCGACCAGGACCGCACTGCCTTCCGGCGCCTGGCCGATCGAACGCAGGACGGTGCGGACCGGCGTCCCTCGCGCGACGGTGAGCTCGCGCCGGTCAACCGAAGCTCCCCGGGTCAGCTCGACGACGACGACGACCGACGAAGGGGAAGCGCTGAGGGGGAGAGTTTCCGACGCGGGCCCCACGGACCCGGCGCCCTTTGAACTCCCGCGATGCATACGCATCACCAGATCTCGAATCTGGCGCCTTGGCCGAGCTAGGCTACCTCAGCACCCGACCGGAGCGGAGCGTCGCGCCTATTTGGTCGTTCTCTCGGCGGCGGTGGCCCCACGGCGACGTCGGGCATGCCCGTCGACTCCGTTCTTGGGGCCCAACCGCCGACGAGCGCTCGCGACGACGGCTCGAGGCCGCCGCGCCGGAAGCCCCGGGGGTCGCCCCACGATCGACTCGGCCGTTCGGAACGGGTCAGCGCGTCGGGCGTGCGCCGACCGCGCCCTTCAGGCGACCGATTGCGTCCGTCGTCGACGGGTCGACCCGGCGACGGTCCGCGAGGAAGAGGCTCACGTGGTCGCCGAGCAGGACCCCCGCGGCGATCGCTTCCAGGCGGTCGTCGGACGGGAGCTCGACCGACGCGACCGGCACGCCGCGGAGCGCGAGCAGGCGCTCGAAGTGGCGCAGGCCCCGACGCGTGGGCGGTAGCGCGCCGGCCCATTCGAGCAACGCGACGGAGAAGCGGCGGGCTTCGGCCTTCCCGACCGCATCCCACCCGACGATCGAATTGTGGAACACCTCGGGGACCTCGTCGAACAGCGCGAGGGATTTTGCGTTCTCCTCGATCTGCGTCTTCCACCGCCGGGCGACGGCGACGAAGGCGCTTTCGGCGTAGATCACCGGGAGGCGGCCGGAGAACCGTCGGGCCCACTGGGCGGCGGGCCCCCGAGGCGAAGCGTACTGAGGGACCAGGCGACGCAACCGCGCGGCGACCCGCCCGACCCGGGACTCGTTCGACTCGGGGAACCATGGGTCCAGGAGCCCGAGGAGGCCCCCCAGCACATGCCCCACCGACGATCGGGGGGGCAGACCGGGCGGCAGCAGCAGCACGGGCACGCCGTCGCGCTCGGCGCGAGCGGCGAGCGTCCCGCCCGACGTGACCGCGACCCGCGCGGCGTCGACGCGACCCGCCGCGTCGTACGCCCGAAGGGTCTCCCAAGTGTCGCCGGAATAGCTGACGAGCACCACGCGGCTCTTGCGCTCCACGGCCCTCGGCAGGTCGGACGAGCGGACCGACGTGAGGGCGAGCGGCGTTTCGGCGGCGAGCACGCTGCGCGCGAGGTCGGCGGCGATCGCCGAGCCGCCCATCCCGACGGCGTAGACCGCCGTCGAACGGCCGGTCGCGGGCGCGGCGATCTCGAGCCCCGCGCGGAACCCGTCGACGAGCTGCGTCGGAAACCCCGCGGCGAGCGCCCGCATCCGGAGCGCGCCCGACGCCCGGGCCGTCGGTGGCGGCACGGCCCGGTCGGCCCCCACCCCAAGATAGCCCTTGCGCCGCGTTCCTCCGGCGGCCGTCGCCCCGCCGCAGCGAAACTACTTGAGGGCGGGACTTCCATCCTTCCGCCGCGGAAGATTCTGTCGATGGCCGAGCCCCGCAGGAGGAGCCACCGCGTCCGGGAAACCACCGGCTCCCGAAGCTGAGCCGCGCATCTCCACGGGCAATCCGGGTCTCGACGCGATGCTCGAGGGCGGGGTGATCCCGCGCCGCCCGTACCTGATCGTGGGCCCGGCGGGAACCGGGAAGACGACGCTCGCGCTCGAGTTCCTCTGCGAGGGCGTCCGCCGGGGGGAGCGGAGCCTGCTCGTCACGCTCGAGGAGCCCCCGAACGAGGCGCGCCTCAACCACCGCGGGATGGAGCCCGAGCTCGACCGGGTCGAGGTGTTCGACGCGATCCCGGACGTGATGCGGTACGAACGGGTGCCGTTCAAGGACATCTCAGCGGTCCGGTCGTCGCTGCCGTTCTCACGGGTCCCGTACGTGATCCGTCGGACCCCCGAGCTCACCGGCGTCGAGGTGACGATCACCGGGCTCGAGCAGATGCTCCGGGCCGAGGTCGCCCGCCGCGGCTTCACGCGGGTCGTGATCGACTCGCTGACCGCGCTCCAGTACTTCTGCATGAAGGGGTTCAACGAGGTCGCCGGAGCGCAGACCTTCCTCCGGTTCCTCTCCGACCTTCAGGTCACGACGTTCCTCACCGTCGAGTCCCCGCTCGAGGACGTCGACACGACGGAGCGGATCCTAGCGCGCGGAGAGATCCGCCTGTTCCGCTGGGAGCTCGACGGCATGACGGTCCGCGCGGTCGGGGTCGAGAAGTTTCGCGGCGGCTCGCACGACGTCCGCCTCCATCCGTATCGGATCGGGCCGGGAGGGCTCGACATCACGGTCGGGGTGACGATCTCTCGGGACACCCGTCGGATCATCGAGCCCGAGCCGGTCGTGTCGGTCGGAGCGACTCCCGCCGAAGCCCCGGCCGTCGGTTCGCCGGTCGACCCGTTGATCGACGAAGTGGCCGACCTCGTCGCGATCGGCGCCGACACGTCCGCGGTCCGCACGGCCGTGGAAGCCGCGCTTACCGCTGCGACCTCGAACGACGGCGCGGCCGCGGCGGCCGCGATCACGAAAGCGTCCGCGGCCGTGCTCAACCTCGCGGGCGCCTACCGGGTCACTCCGGTATCGCCTCCGCCTGCGACCCCCGCCGCCTCCGAGGCGATGAAGCGGGTCATCGCCCGTACGGAATCCGCGCGGAGCGGCGTCGCCCCCACGTCGCTCCCTCCGTTGCCGGTCCTCGCCCGACAGCTCGAGCAGGTTCGAGCGTTGATGCCGACCGCTCCGGTCCCCGTGGCGGTCGCGCCGACGCCATCGCCGGCGCCCGTCGCGCCGGCGGTCGCCGTGCCCACTCCGCCGCCTCCGGCGCCGGTGGCGCCCCCGTCCGTCGTTGCCCCTACGCCCGCGCCCGTTCCCGCTGTGGCGTTTCCGGCGGCGGCCCCCGCCGCCGCTCCACCGCCTCCCATCGCCCCGTCCACGGCGAGACCTCCGCCGGTCGCCCCGGGCCCCGTTCCGCCACCGGTAGCTCCGGCGCCGACGGCAGCCCCGCCCCCCGCCGTGGTCGCGCCGCCCGCTCCCCCGCCCGAAGTTCTCTCGCCGTCCCCCGCGCCTCCGGTCGTTTCCACGGTCCGGCCGGGGCCGGCGATTCCGGTCGGGGCGACTATGGGTCCACCGCCTCCGCCGCCGGCGCCGGTAGACCCCGCGCCGCCGGCCGCCTCCGTTCGCCCGGCGAGCCCCTCGCCCACCCC
>JASHWZ010000215.1 GCA_030043865.1 Thermoplasmata archaeon
TACGAGCTGTTCCGGGGGTTCTGACCCCCGGCCCGCTACGCGGCGACGTCCTCGACCTCGGCGACGACCGGTTCGCCGGTCGACGCCCGGATCACTGGCGACCGCTCGGCGGGTCGCACGCGCGCGCGTACGGTCGCCCACCATTCCTCGTACTCGGCCCACTCCGCCTCGGAGAGGTCGCACATGCCTTCCGGGAACGTCGAACGGAACTTGAACCTTGGCGGACGGAGCCCACCGATCGAGCCCCCGGGCGTTTCCTCTGCTTCGAAAAGCACTATATCCCCATCCACGACGTTTTCTCGAGGACCTACCGAACGTCCTCGAAGCCCGTAACCGGGTACAGCGGGTGGACCGGGGTGACGAACGAACAGATCGAGATCCTCGACCTGAGCAAGGTCGCGCGCGCGGAGTGGGTCCCGCCGATCGGAGCGATGGGCGGACCGCCCGCGCACGAACTGTACCGCGACCTGGTCGCGCACGCCGGGCTCCGGCTCTACCGCGGCGACAACGGCTCCCCGTGGGTTGAGCTTCAGGACGGGGAGCACCGTCGCCTTTTTCGAGTGCCGAGCACGGAGCTGCGCGCCGCCCTCGACCGGTTCCGGATGCGGCGCAACCTTCGTCCAGTTCCCGAGGGCGATATCGACGAGTTCGCCCGGGTCGTCGAGGCCCGCATCCTGGACCCCGACGTCGTGATCCCGATCGGCCCCCCGCCCTCGGAAGCTCGGCCGACCGGCCCGCCGAACCGCCGTGACGGTCCTCCGAAGGCCCCGAACGGTTGGGCCGTGGACGAGCTCGATGACCTGATGCACGAGGTCGACGCGATCCAGGGAAGGGCGCCGACCGACCCGGACCCAACCCGGCCGCGGAGTCCGCTGCCCTCGCCGCCCGCCCCGATCCATCGGCGCGTCCCGCAACCATGGCAGACCGCCACCTCGAGCGCCCGTGCCCCGCGTCCGGGAGCCGACCCGAGGCTTCCCCGGTACTTGCGCGCTCTCCGAGATCTCGTCCAGGACGGCACGTGGATCGGCAATCTTTCGGAGATCGCCCGGCGGACGGGGGAAGATACGAGCGAGGTGTTCTGCGCGCTCTTGCAGTTCCACAGCGATCTCGTGGGGCACGGGCTCGTGGTCGCCCCGGTCGAAGTCGAGGACGGCTGGCAGTGGGTCGTGGTCGACCGGGCGCGAGTGCGGCCCGGCCCGAGCGACGTCGCCTGAATCGCACGGCGGACGTCTCAGACCGGCCGGACCTCGACCTCGAACGTGGCGTGCAGGATCCCGAACTGCTCGGCCATCCTTTCGCGGAGCGAACGGACGACCTCCATCCCTTCGCGCACGGACATCTCGTCGACCTCGAGGTGCGCGGTCATGCAGACGAGGGTGGGGCAGACCGCCCAGACGTGCACGTCGTGGACCTGGGTGACATGCGGGGTGGCGAGCGCGGCGGCAACGATCGCATCCAGCGAGAGGTGGCGCGGCGTGCTCTCCGTGAGGACCTCCCAGCCGTCGCGGAAGAGCGGCAAGGACTCGTAGACCAGGAAGGCCGCGATCAGGACGGCGGCGGCGGGGTCAACCGCGGACGCACCGGGTCGCACGAGCAGCCATAGCCCGGCCCCGAGGACCGCGCCCGTGATCGCGAGGTCGCTCGCGAGATGCAGGAGGACGCTCGCGAGATTGAGGTCGCGGGCCCGCGTCGGTAGCCGCCGTAGCGAGCCGAGGCTCACGACCCGAAGGGCGAGCGTCGGCAGGGCCACGGCGAGGATCCAGACGGCATCGACCGGCCCCGCGAACGACGTCCCGTGCACGAGGGCCGTCGCGCCCTCGTAGCCGAACACGACCCCGGTGCCGAGGACGAGCGTCGCGTTCGCCATGCCGGCGAACACCTCGAACCGGTGCGACCCGAAGGTACGTCGGTCGGTCGCCCCTTCCTCGGCGGCTCGCAGCGCGCTGTACGAGATCGTGAACGCGAGGATGTCGGGGACGTTATGGACCGCGTCGATCGTCACCGCGAGGCTGCGGGAGTAGTACGCCCCGACCGATTCGAGGAGGAGGATGAGGGCCGAGAGCGCGACCGCAAGGCCGAGGCTGCGCAGGACGGCCCGTTCGGCCTCTCCCTCGCCGTGGACGAGCTCGGGCACGGCCCTCCCGTCCGTCCACCCGGGCGAAGCTTAACTCGATGCTGGACGACGGGGGCCGCCCCGCCCGTCACTTCTCCGGGGTCGCCCGGGACTTCGGCTTCGCGGCGCGCCGGTCCGCCCAGGCCTGGTTCCGGCCCGCGAGCCACTCGAAGTTCTCGGCGAGCGTCGGCGAAGAGATCTCCCGACGCTCCCGTTCGATCGTCGGCTTCAGGAACTTCCAGATCGAGCGGGTCATCCACCGTTCGTGCACCATCTCCTCGCTGAGCACGTTGAACTTCACGAGCGTCCCCATCGTCTCGAACAGCTCGATGAACCGGTGCACGTAGAGGAACTCAGGAGAGTCCCGCAGGATCGGATGGATGTTCGGGGTCTCGGCGCCGAGATGCGTGGTCCGGAACCAGTCGATCGCCTTGCGGGTCTCGTCGGACGCCGCGAGCGCGTCGAACCGCAAGAGGATGTCCGCGTCTTCCCAGGACGGAGTCTT
>JASHWZ010000035.1 GCA_030043865.1 Thermoplasmata archaeon
AGTTCATCGCTGCTTCGCCGAAGCAGGTCGCCGACCGCCTCGCTAGACGAGGGGCGAAGCACGTCTACGTGGACGGGGGGAAGACCATCCAGGCGTTCCTCCGGGCTGGTCTCATCCAACGCATGACCGTCACTCGGGTACCGATTCTCATCGGGGAGGGCATTCCGCTGTTCGGGTCGGTCCCACGGGACATTCGACTCAAGCACGTCCGGACACGCACATTTAGGAATGGGATGGTGCAGACCGAGTACCGGGTCCTCCGGCGATAGGTCCACCGCCCGATGGGCGTCCGAGCCCCGCACGTCGGCCGGACCGCGTGTCGGACTCGCGTCGCCGATCAAGCCGCGCCGGGCCTCCCCTCGACTCATCCTCCCGCCGATTGGCTCGTCGATTCCCGCACGGAGGGATCTCCACCATCGGCGGGGTACCCCCTCGAGCCTCTGGTTTCGGCGCGTCCGAGCTCTCCGGATCTTCGGGGCCCTCCGCGACCGCCCGTCCTCTCGCGACCGGCAAGTTCTTCCGCAGCGCCGATCCCGCGGGAGGGCGCGAACCGCTCGCGCCCCGACCCAGGCCGGATCTCGACTTTATCCTCTGTTTCGCGGTAGCTCCTGACGAATGCGCCGAGTGGCTCTCGGCCTCGCGATCGTGATCCTGGCGGTCGTATTGATCGTCAGCAGTATCGCCGCGGCGTACCAACGCTGCCCGCCCAATCCGACGTACAACGGGACAGCGCCGCCTCCGGCCGTGAACGCGTGCCAGGCCTTCGCCTGGAGCGCGCTCCCACTCGCGTTGCTCGTCCTAGGGATAATGGTCGCATGGGTCGGGGCGATTATCGCGATCTCCGGCGCACCGCGACCGAAGACTCCCGAGGAACCGTCCTAGTCGGCCCCGCCTCCTTGAACGCGAACCTCGACCCTTCGACCGGGAACTCGGCCCGGCGGCCGGCGCCGAGAACGACCGCCCCAAGCTCGGCGGTAGGCTTCGGGGAGCGCGCCGACCGGGATCGTGGGCGACGCGAGGCACGGGCGCGAGCGTCACGCTCGGGCGAGCACGACGCCGACGGGGGGATGGTCCTCTCCTGAACGCCGGAGCTCTTCGACCGCTCGGTCCCACCGGTCCTCGAGGCGACCCCGAAGCGGAGGGTCGGGCACTGCCTCGACCAACGAACGAGGGAAGAAGGCGAGCGCGTGAGGGAGGTCGGGCTCCAGGGTTCGGCAAACTTCGACAACTCCGCCGGCCCGTTCGACCAGACCACGAAGGTCCTCGATCGAACGATACCGTCGGTCGTCCCGGCGCCCGGTCGTCGCGAAGAACACCTCCTCGCGGAGCTCGTACATCCTCAGGTGGGCCCGCTGCGCAACCGTCCGACCGACCGGCAGTGATTCCGCGACGAAGAGACGTCGAGCGACGCGGAGCATCTCGCGGAACACCTGCACGCACCCCTCGTCATCGCCGAGCGACCGGACACCGTGGATGCAGGTCGCGAGCCGGAACGTTCCGGCGTCGAACGGAAGCCGACGTGCGTCGGCCCGGACGGGGCGGATGCGTGGCCCGAATCCGCTCGCGGTCACGATCTCGCGGAACCGGTCCCATCGCTCCCGTTCGACCGCGAGCACCCGTCCGGACTCGCCCACCCGATGGGCGAGGGGGATCGTTGCGAGCGCCTGCCCGCCGGATCCGACCTCGACGACCGTCTCACCGGACCCCGCGCCCGACTCCTGGACGATGAGATACCGCTCCACCATCTCGGCGACGAGCCAATCCGGCGGGAGCGGGGGTCGGGGAAGGTCGGGCAGTCCGCGGACGGCCGCTTGAAACGTCGCGTCGGTACCACGCAGTTGCCGCTCGGTGCGCTGCTCCACGCACCCGACAGATAGGGTAAACTCATTTTCAAACTTGCAGGAAGCGATCGACCCTCGGCCGACTCGTGCTTCCGCCCCCGGACGGCAGCGACTTGTCGCGCTCCTTTCGGTGGCGACGTACGGGCGCGAGTCCGGCGGCCCCTGGGCCGAGCGGAGCCCGGCCGCTACGGGGTACCCGCGCCCCCCGGCTGTCGGTGGTCGCGAGCCGGTGAGCGGGTCGCACCGACGGCGCTGCCCGCGTGATACTGCCTCGCACCCGGCTCCGTGAAGCCTATAGGGGGTAGCGAAGTCTCCTGAGTGAAACTCGGAGTGCACCGGGGGCCGGAAAGCCGATGGACCGTTACGCACGGGTGCCGATCCGCGAGGAGAGCCGCGAGGACCGGGTCCAAAAATTCGCCCTGATCGACCAGCCGTACACCCTCGAGGAGGCGGTCATCGAGGGCCAGCGGTGCCTCGAGTGCGCGATGCCGTACTGCGTCCAGGGGTGCCCGATCACCCAGGACTGCCGGGGGTACAACATCCTGGTCGGGCAGCGGGACTTCGACGGCGCGGCGAAACTGACGCTGCGCGAGAACCCACTCGCCACCGTCCTCTGCAAGACCTGCTACCACTTCTGCGAGGACGACTGCATCATGGCCGGCCGTGGGGTCCCGATCGCGATCCGGCACCTCAAGCGCGCGGCGCTCGACTACGGAAAGTCCGACCTGCTGTACGTGCCGTCCAAGCGGAAGGAGGAGCGGGTTGC
>JASHWZ010000216.1 GCA_030043865.1 Thermoplasmata archaeon
GCGCAGACCCGCGACGGCGGGGTCGTCGTCGCGACGGGGAAGCTCGGGGAGATCGCGCGGGAGGCGGTCCAGAACGTCAGCGCGCTGATCAAGAAGTACACGGGCGAGGACATCTCGCGCTACGACATCCACATCCAGTTCGTCGGCACGTCCGACGGCGTCGAGGGCGACAGCGCGTCGGTCTCGATCGCCACGGCGGTGATCAGTGCGCTCGAGGGAGTCCCGGTCGACCAGTCGGTCGCGATGACCGGTTCGCTCTCCGTGCGCGGCCAGGTGCTCCCGGTGGGAGGCGTGACCGCGAAGGTCGAGGCCGCCGCCGACTCGGGCATCAAGCGCGTGCTGATCCCCGAGGACAATCTGGACGACCTGGTCCTCGAGGCGCGCTACCGCGGGGCGGTCGAGGTGATCCCCGTGCGGACGCTCCGGGACGTCCTCAAGTACGCCCTGGTCGGCCAGGGCTCGAAGAAGGAGTCGTTGCTCGAGCGGCTCGCCGCGATGGTGCACGCCACGAGCCGATCCGGCGAGGAGATGCCCCCGGCGCCCACCGTGAACGCCCCCGCGCCGCCGGGACGACCGGCGGGCTCGTGAAGGGGTCGATCCGCAGCCCGGTGCACTCGCCGCCGTACGCGAGCCACCCGCCGTACGCGGCGCCGGCCGACGAGGAGGCGGACGACGCGGAGCGCTTCGTCAACCGGCCCTGCTACGAGTTCAACCGCCAGCTGCGCCCGGCGTGGGACGACAAGCACTGCATGCACTGCCGTCACTACCTCACCGCGCGCTGCCCGCACATCGACGAGTTCCTGGACGACGTGGAAGATTTGACCCCCGAGTGATATCCGCGCGTCCGTGCGCGGGATCCTCGTCGGCCGCTTCCAGCCGTTCCACGCGGGCCACCTCGCGGTCGTCCGGGAGGTCCGCACGGCCCACCCGTCGGACGAGCTGATCCTCGGCGTCGGCAGTGCGCAGGAGTCGTACACCTGGAAGAACCCGTTCACCGCCGGGGAGCGCCTCGAGATGATCCACCTGGCGCTCGACGAGGCCGAGCTCGGCGGGGTCTGGGCCGTGCCCCTACCCGACATCCAGCGGCACGCGCTGTGGGTGCGGTACGTCGAGTCGATGGTGCCTCGTTTCGAGCGCGTGTACACGAACAACCCGCTCACCCGCCTGCTCTTCGAGCAGGCGGAGTACACGGTCGACGCCCCGAAGCTGGTCGACCGGGAACAGCTGCAGGGCGAGGTCGTGCGCGAGCGCCTCGCGGACGACCGAAACTGGCGGGAGCTCGTCCCATCGGAGGTCGCCGCCTACCTCGCCGACGTGAAGGCGCCCGCGAGACTCCGGCTTCTGCGGGGTCGAGAAGAGTCGAGTTCGGACGACCGCGCGGTCTAGGACGGGACGACCCGGTGCCCGGAATGCGGCCGTCAGCGACGTACCGACGGCACCATTATAGTCCGAATCTTCTCGTCCTCGCCGTCACGCCACTGTAGCTCAGCTGGCAGAGCAGCTGATTCGTAATCAGCAGGTCGGGGGTTCAAATCCCTCCAGTGGCTGCCGGCTCTCCACCCCGTCGCGTCGACGTGGATTCGTGAGCCACCCCGCCGACGACCCAGAGCACGCGACCCGGACCCATCCCGCTCGCATGTGTCACCGGCGCGAGGCGTGCGCTCTCCCCGGACCCGCCAGCGCGACAACCCCACAATCCCTTAGGCGCCCGCAGAGTGGTGGTCGACGCGTCATGCCCACCGAACTGCAAACGATCCGCGAGCTGTACCGGTACCACTTTCGAAAGCTCCGGAGCTATCTTCGGATCATCTGGAACCTTCCCGTCAAGGAGCGGTACCGGGACCGTGGGGCCACCTACCCTTCGCTCGTCGACATCTACCTGCACATCTTGGACGACTACCGCTTCTGGTTCGTTCAGGCGTATACCGGGAAAAGCTTCCAGGATTTTCCGCTCGGAGCCCGACTGAGCCGGCGGAACGCCGAGCTAGCGACCGACGAGGTGGAAGCCGTGGTGACCGGCGTCCTCAAGAAACTGCGTCCGAAGGACCTCGACCGGAAGTTCTACATCCAGGTCGACCGGCGGTCGACCACCATCCGCGCCATGCTCTTGCAGATGATCGAGGGCGATCTCCAGCACAAGGGCGAACTCAACGCGCTCCTCTGGCAAATGGACATCGAACCGCCGGCGGTCGACCTCGAGCGGACGGCGGGATTTTAGTCGCCGAGAGCGCGGCGCGCGGGGCCGCCCCGGGCGGTCAACGGACGGCGGTTCCTCCGAACGGCGACTGACTACGAGTTCCGCCCGGTCCGCGAGGCGAGCAGGTCGTCCGTCCACTGGCGGAACGTGGCCGAGCGCAGACCGAACGTTCGACGCACCTGAGCAACCCCTTCCGTCTCCAGCACCCGACGGACCGTCGTTTCGAGGGCAGCGGGGGTGCCGACCGGCACGAGCCCGACGACGGTCGCGGGCGGACTCGCAGGGTCGAAGCCGAACCCATCGGGGGCGACCGGGAGCCAGGCGTTGTTCAGCTCGGCGATGCGGGAGGAGATCCGGCCCGGATCGGCGCCGGCGTCGGTCGCGATCGTCAGGAGGGCCAGCGGCCATTCTTCCGATTCGCTGCTGTGACTCCACCAGCACGCGCGCGCGTCCATCAACAGTCCGAAACGTCGAGCCGCGGTCTTCGGTCCGATGCCCGCATCCTTCGCGATCTGACCCAGCGTCGCATCGGGGGAGCGACGGAATGCCGCCAGCAACCTCCAATCGAGGGCAGTGGGGACTCGGGAGCACGCGGGGATCCAGTAGGGGCGGGGTCCGCGCACGGCGACCCCCGGGACGAGCCGCCGGACGAGCGCCACCCTCCGTGCGGTCGCTCCGGCGGACTCCGCGACGAGATAGACCGAAACCGACCGCTCCTCGTCGTTGAGGAGGTCCCGGGCGAACAGGACGCCGTCCACCACCCCGAGGTCGCGGAACAGCTGGTCGGACTCCTTCGGCGTGCGGATCGGGACGTCGACGACGGCGACCGACGCGTCGAACAGGGATGGGTTCAGGCTCACCGAGGTTCCGCGCAGCAGCCCCGATTCCTTCAAGGCCCGCAGCCGCGAGCGGACGCCCGCTTCGCTCAGTCCGACCCGATCCCCGATCTCCCGGGCGGTGACGCGGGGGTCCACGAGCCGCCGCGATGCCCAGAAACGAGCCAACCCGTCCGGAGAGAGATAGCGGTAGATCGAGTAGTCAATCGCGTCCACGTCGTTCGACCCACGGAACCCTGCCCCTCGGAAAAGGCTGCGGACGCGCGTCGCCGTGGCCGGCGCGCAGGGACCCAGAACCCCGGCGAGGCGGGCTCCCCTATCTTCGCGCCCTATCGCCGGGCACCCGCGCGCAGCGGGATGCACGCGAGGGACGCGCCGGTAGGGGCGCTCCGGGGGGCGAACCGCTCGCCGCCCCGTGCGAGCGCGCGCCGCAGGCGCGCCCATGCGCCCGTGGGCTCGAGCGGGAGTCGCTCGTCGGCCTCTCGCCGCTCCGCGGCGAGCACGGCGGCCTCGGCCCACATCGCACCGTCGCACGGGAGCTCCGCGTCACGCTCGACCCAGGTCGCTCGAAGTTCTACCAGTCGGGCGCTCAGCACAGCCGCTTCCGGCCCCATCGTCTGCATCGGTTCCTCCGGGACGGTACCCAGAGGAACCATGGCCGGCGGGAAGTCAAACCTGCCGA
>JASHWZ010000217.1 GCA_030043865.1 Thermoplasmata archaeon
CCTCCGACGAGGTACGCCGAGACGCCGTAGAGGAACGTCTCGAAGAAGCCGAACCCGAGGCCGACCGAGGCGCCGAACACCGGCCCGTCCGCGATCGAGCGGATCTGGTCGCGGTACGCGTAGACGCCCGAGCCCTTGAGCGCCTCCTCGACGAACGGCGCGACGACCAGGACGAGGAAGAACGCCCCGAGCGTCGAGTTGCCGTTCAGGAACAAGAACTCCGGTCCGGCGACGTGCGTCGAAAGGCTCGTGCCGAGCTCGACGATGATCGCCTCGAGGATCGCCGCGACGACCGTCGCGAAGAACGCCCCGTAGACGAACGCCCCGAGGATCTTCCCCCACGAGCTCCCCCCGTACCGCTCGGTGCTGCGCACCCAGAGGAGGTACAGGAGGGCCGGAATGAGCGCGGCGAGGATCAGGAGGACGAAATCGAGCACCGCGTCGGCCGCGCTCATCCCGACGCTCCCTTCGCGGGATAGGAGTAGAACCCCTCCCCGGACTTACGCCCGAGCCGGCGGGCCGCGACCATCGTGCGCAGGATCGGGCAGGCCCGGTACTTCGAGTCCCGGTACCCGTCCCACAGGACGTCCAGGATCGCGAGCGCGGTATCGAGTCCGACCAGGTCTGCGAGCTCGAACGGGCCCATCGGGTGGTGGAAGCCGAGCTTGTACGCGGTGTCGATGTCCTCCTTCGTCGCGACGCCCTCGTAGAGCATCCACGCCGCCTCGTTGACGAGGACGGCGAGGGCGCGGGTCGTCACGAACCCCGGGGTGTCCCGAGACGAGACGACGGTCTTCCCCAGGCTTTCCGCGAACCGTCGCGCCTCCGCGACGACCCCGGGCCGGGTCGTGTGGCCGGGGATCAGCTCGACGAGCGCCATCTGGAGCACGGGGTTGAAGAAATGGAGACCGACCAGGCGGCCCGGGTCCTTCAGGTCCTGCGCGATCGACGTGATCGGCAGGGAGGAAGTGTTGGTCGCGAGCAGGGCCCCGGACTGGGCCCCCTCCTCGATCTGTCGGAACAGCTCGCGCTTCATCGCGAGGTTCTCGGGCGCCGCCTCGACGACGACCTGGGCCGAGTCGACCCGGCGCAGCCCGATCGCGACCTCGATGCGGGTCAGCGCCGCCGCGCGGTCCGCTTCCGAGACGTTCCCGCGCCGGACCGCGTGCTCGAGGGCGCGTTCGGCGCTCGCGAGCCCCCGGCGGGCGAACTCCTCGTTCACGTCCTCGAGGGTGACGGGGTAACCCGCGAGCGCGCACTGGGCGGCGATGCCGCTGCCCATGATCCCCGCGCCGACCACGAAGACCCGCCGCTGTACGGATTGGCGCGGGTCGCTCCCCGCGTCGATGTCGCCCGCCGGCGCGGGGTCGTTCATGTGCCTCCCGCTGGGACCGACGAAGCGGGGATCGAACGAAGGTACTCGCAGGCGCGGCACAGCTCACCCGCGGACGGCTCGCCGCACGCCCGGCAGGTATTCGGAGCGCCCGCACCGTCGGCGGCGAGCCACCGGTCGACGAGCCGGTCGTGCGTCCGCAGGAGCGACTGGCGCGTGCCGGGGAGCTCCTCTTCGAGCCGCCAGACGACCTCCCGGAAGAGGTTCCGCGACGCCCGGCCGGCGTGGGGACACTCCGCGTGGTCGAACGGAAGACCCCGGAGCCGGGCGTACAGGTAGACCTCCCGCTCCGGCACGAGCGCGAGCGGGGCGATGCGTCGCACGAGGCCGGGTTGGCGCGAGCGATGCGGGGCCATGCGGACGAGCCGGTCGAGGTCGCCCCGGACGAGGTTCATGAGGACCGTTTGGGCTAGGTCGTCAAGGTTGAAGCCGAGCACGAGTGCGTCGGCGCCCGCGTCGCGGGCGGCCCGGTTCAGGAGGCGGCGGCGCCAGACGCCGCAGAACGAGCAGGGGATCGCCGCCGGCATTCCCGCGGCGGCCTCGTCGGTGGTCGTGCCGAGCTCGGACTCCGCGCGGACGACCAGGTGCTCGACCCCGAGGCGCTGAGCGAGGTCGGCGGCGGCGCGGAGCGTGGCGGCCCGGTAGCCGGCGATGCCCTCGTCCACGCTGACCGCGACGAGCCGCACCGTCGGACGTCGCCCGAAGTATCGATGCGCCTCGAACAGCGCGACCGCGGAGTCCTTCCCGCCCGAGAGGGCGACCGCGACCGTTCCCCGTCCGAACCGCGGGAGCTGACGGTGGAACTCCGCCCGGACGCGCTCTTCCACGGAGCGAAGGAAGTGCGGCGCGCAGGCGTGCGCCGCCCGGTACGGTTGGTCGACGATCGCGGGGGTATCGCACGCACTGCAGCGCACGGCCCGAGGAACCGCGCTTCGCTATTTGAGGAACGGGCGCAGCGAACGTTCCTCTGCGCGGATACGATTAAGAACCGAACGCCGGCCAAACGAACCGCGATGGCCTCGTCGCGGATGCCGCGCACTCCCGGTGCCTCCCGTCACGGTCCCGGCGAGCCGGACGGTTCGGGACCGGCGGGAACGTTCGACGCGCTCGAGCTCGTGCAGCGGTTCCAGCGGATGCTCCAGTCCCAGGAGCGGAGCCCGTGCACGGTGAAGCAGTACGGACACATCGCCCGGACCTTCCTCGCCTACGCGGGAAAGCCGCTCGAGGAGGTCACGCTCCGCGACCTCGAGTCGTACCGCGAGTACCTCGTGCTCCAGCGGCACTACTCCAAGAACTCTGTGTACACGACCGTCCGCGGGCTCACGTCGCTGTTCCGGAACTTCGGCCTCGCGGTCGCCGACCAGCTCGCCCCACCCCGCCGGCCCGAGCGGCTCCCGCGGTACCTCTCCGAAGAGGAGATGCATCGGCTGCTCGAGGCGGTGCGCGACTCGCCGCGCGACAGCGCGATCGTGCACGTGCTCGCCTTCGCCGGACTCCGCGTGAGCGAGGTCTGTCACCTCCAGGTCGAGGACATTGAGTTCGAGACCAACGTGCTGCACATCCGCTCGGGGAAGGGCGACAAGGACCGGGACGTGATCCTCGAGGAGCGCACTCGCGCCGCCATCGACCGGTATCTCACGGACCGGACGCTCGCCGGGGAGTCCGGCCCGCGCCTGTTCGGCGTCGGCCCGGTCACCGTCGAGCGGATAGTGCGCCGCGCGGCGACCGCCGCCCAGATCCCCCGGCGGGTCACTCCCCACATGCTCCGGCATACGCTCGCGACGGCGCTGCTCTCCCGCGGATGCGACATTCGGTACATCCAGAAGCTCCTGGGGCACGCCTCCGTCGCTACGACGCAGATCTACACCCACGTCGACACCCAGGCGCTCCGGAACGCGTACCAGCGCGCGAAGCCGGAGTATTAATCGCGGGCCGGCCTCGCGCCGCCGTGGCGACGGGCGCGGTCGAGGTGCTGGTCCTCGGGGCCGGGATCGCCGGCTGCGCGCTCGCCTACCACCTCGCGGATCGGGGGGTCGGCCCGGTCGCCTTGTACGACCCTCGGACGCCCGGGGCCGGGGCGACCGGCCGCGCGGCGGGGATCGTCACGGAGCAGCACTGGAACCGATGGGACGTGGAGGTGACCCGAGAGTCGCAGTCGCAGTACGCCGAGCTGAGCGCTCGCTGGGACTCGTCCGCCTACACGGTCAACGGATTCGTCCGCTGGGCCCACGCCGCGGAAGCACTACGAGCGCTGGATGCGGCCCGCAGCCGGCTGCGTTCGTGGGGCGTTCGGGTCGATGAGCTGGACGCGGATGGGTTGGCCGGTCACGTGCCGTGGGGCCGGTTCGACGACGAACCTCGCGGGCTCTGGTGCCCATCCGACGCGGTCGTCACGCCGAGCACGATCGGGGAGATCTACGCAGAAGGAGCACGGCGGGCCGGCGCGGAGTTCTTGCTGGGCACCCCGATGGCGGCGTTCGGCCGACGCGACGATGCATGGGAGCTCGAGACCGGCGGTCGGGTCGTGCGGGCGTCGTCGGCCGTGGTCGCGGCCGGGGCCTGGTCGAAGGCGATCCTTCGGTCGATCGGCCACCCCCTCCCCCTCGCACCCTATCGGACCCAGGCCGCCGTCCTTCGCCCGAGCGGCGGCCCGGAGGTGTTTCCGTCCGTCCACGACATCGACGTGGATGTCTACGCGCGCCCGGAAGCGAAAGGGCGCCTCCTCGCGGGAGACGGGACCCGACTCGTCGAGGTCGACCCGGAGTCGTTCCAGACCGGGGCGGACGAACAGTTCGTGGGGCATCTCGCCGATACGTTTGCGCACCGGTTCCCCGGGTGGGCCGACGCGGAACTCGTGCGTGCTTGGGCCGGGGTCTGCACCTCGACTCCGGATCGCCGGCCCCTCGTCGGTCCGGTGCCCGGGGCCGAGCGCCTGTACGCCGTGGTCGGCTTCAACGGGTTCGGCGTGATGCGCGCCGGAGGAGTAGCCGCTCGGCTGGCGGACCTGATCGCGTCGGGAGGGAATCGCGAGGAAGAGCGGCTCCGGCCCGTCTGGCCGGCCCGTTTCCGACCCGACCATCCCGCGTTTTCGCCACGTCCCGGGTTCACACTGGACGACGGGGACGATCCGAGGTTCTGAGCTCCCGTCAGTCGAGGGTGCGGATCCGTTCGAGCTTCTCGAGGAACTCGACCCCTTCGCCGGTCGTCATCGGGCGCCCGTCCTCCCGCGTCAGGG
>JASHWZ010000218.1 GCA_030043865.1 Thermoplasmata archaeon
ATGTTCTCGTTCATCGACTTAACGGCGACCAGCGAGCCGGTGTCCTCCCCCACCCCCTTCACTTTGAGGTTCCCGAAAGTGTAGCTCCCGTCCGTCTCCGTGTGGAAACCGACGATCTTCCCCCGGATGAGCGGCACGCCACCGCAGACCTCGAGGACCGTCCGGAGGGGATCGTCCCTCGCCCCTCGGGTCTTCCGGACCGCGGCACCGACCTTCCGGGCGAGCGAGACCATGCCGGGAACCCCCGCGTGCCGCATCGTCTCGCCGGTCATCGGGAACGCGGCGAGGCCCGCTAGCCAGCCAAAGTACTCGAGCGCGTTGAGCGCCATCCGCTCCTCCAGCGAGAAGTCCGTGGTCGTCACGGTCACGGTTCGCCCGGGCGCGTTTGCGAGCGCGTAGGGCGAGAACGGGACGCCGGCCAAATGGAAGAGCGTGTGGCCGAGCCTCGGGATCGCTCGACCGGCCCCGTCGGCGTCGACGACCGCGATCTGTCGCCCGATACAGGCGGTCATGCACGCGAGGTGGTTGTAGCCGCTGGTTTCGATCGGTACCACGTACTGGACCGGACCCGGCAGGGCCGGCTCCAATGCCTCGATCGCGTTTCGCGCCTGCGTAGTGAAGCCTCGATGGAGCATCGCCTCGGGTGAGCCCATCGCCGCCGCGCTCACCACGCGAGCCCGCGCGGGCACGTCTTCCGGCGCGACAAGGCGGATGCGGCGCCGGGCGAAACTACCCTCGGCGATGACCCTCGCGGCGGCGAACGAGCCTCCGCCGCCGGTACCGAGGATCGTACCCCCGAGCGCGACGTCGAGGAAGTCGTCCCCCCGCAGTTCCATTCCCCCGAGTCCTCCTCGAGCTTATCCGGCCAGCGCGCCGCAGGCTTTGACCCTGACCCTGACCGCATTTCCCGGCAGGTACGTGAGCGGTACCTCTTCCAACTGGACGATGCGCACGGTCCCCGAGCGGGCCCCCGCTTCCACCGCGCGGCGGACTGCCCGCCGCTGAATCTCTTCGATCGTCCGCTGACGGGCAGCGCGGTCGAAGTGCGCGATGGTGTCCACTTCGGCCCCGACCTCAGCAATCGCTACGCCGATGGCGTTCGCCACGTCGTAGTTCCGGGGCCGTCGGATCGGCAGGCCTCCGATCTCGGACCCTCCTACCAGCACGCTTCCCCCGCCGACGAGCACGACCGGCAACCGCCGCGACGAGATGCGTACGGACTCGATGGCACCCTCGATGCGGGCACGCACCTCCCGATCGACCGCGCGTACGAACCGGGGCGAGAGGCCCCGGAGTCGTCGCGGGTCGCCGAAATCGCATCGGTGCAGCGCGACGGCAATGTCGGTCGTCGTGAGCGTCGGCCCTCCTACGGCCCGGGCCTCCTCGGTGAGACGGTAGCCCACGCTCTGCGGCCCGATTCGAGATGGGTCGTCCGGTGCGACGGCGCTCCCGCCGCCGAGCGCCAGGCTCAGGACCTCGGGAAAGCGGAAGTTCGTACGAACCCCGCCGACCGACGAGGGTCGGGCGGACTGGAGCGGGAACCCTCCCTTGAGGAGCCCGACATCCGTCGAGGTTCCGCCGACGTCGACGACGACCGAGTCTGTGAGCCGGGCCAGGAACGAGGCCCCCCGAATGCTGTTGGTCGGACCTGAGGCGACCGTAAGGATGGGGAACCGCAGCGCCGCGGCGACGTCCATCAGCGTGCCGTCGTTCTGCCCCAGGTACAGCTTCGCCCGAAGCCCGAGGTCGACCGCCGCCCGTTCAAAGCCGAGGACCGCCCGCTCCGATACCGACCGCAACGCCCCGTTGAGGATCGTAGCGTTCTCCCGCTCGATCAGTCCGATCGTGGCCACCTCATGGCTGAGGCAGACCTCGCTGTCCGGTCCCAGCTCCTGCCGAAGAATCCGACCCGCTGCCTGCTCGTCTTCGGGATTGGCCGGCGAGAAGACCGCGCTGACGGCGACCGAGCGCACGCGCCCTCGTAGTTTCTTCCCGATCTCCGCGAGTCGGGACCGGTCGAGCCGGGCGAGTCGCCGACCGTCGAACTCGTGGCCTCCCGCGACGAGAAACGTCCGGTGCTGGACGGCACGCGCGAGGTCTTCCGGCCAATCGGCGAACGGAGGCACTGCGTCGCCAGACGGACTTCCGACGCGGACGACCGCCACACGGTCCAAGCCCCGTCGTTGGAGGATCGCGTTGATGCAGTGGGTTGTCCCCAGCATCAGATACCGGACGGCGGCTGGGCGGCCGTCCCACCCATCGAGCAGCTGGCGGAGGGTGCTCCGGATGCCTCCGGTCACGTCGGGCGTCGTCGGGCTCTTCGCTTTGCGGATGAGGCGTTGATGGTCGTCAACAATCGCCCCGTCGGTGTTCGTACCGCCAACGTCGATGCCGATTCGGTAGGTCGACCGTCCCATGGGATCACCGGCGGAACGGCCGGTATCGGGTCCGATACCCGAAGTACCCCGGTCCGACGAGCTCCAGCCCCTTCGGCGTCCGCCAGCGCGGGTCGCACGGCATCACGAGCACCGCGACCGGTTGCCCGAACCGAAGCGATTCGGTCGTGATCGGAGTGCCGGTCTCGGCATCGAGAACAGAGATCAGGTCCGGTACGATGGCGAGCACGCGGGGGCCGATCCGGGCGATGAGGTTCTCGTTCTGGAACTCGAGCGTCAGCTCCCGACCGTGGTCGGAACCGGCACCTGAGATCTGCACCGAGCCGCGCGCAAATCCGGACTCTGTGCGCCGGTGCACGTCCGAGATCCGACCCCGGAACGCGACCGAACCGCGTGTGATTCGCCGGACCGCTTCGATTGGATCGCTCCGCGCCGCCCAGGCTGCCGAAAGGCGCTTCCCGATGCGAGCGGCGAGGCTGATCGACCCCGGGATCAGCGCTCGCTTCGCTTGCCGACCCGACATCGGGTACAGCGCAATCATCGCCATGCCGCCCATGTCGACGGTGACGGTGCGGGCGAATCGCTCCGTCCAAAGGTTGGTCAGCGTTCGCTGCAGCAGCACGACGTTCCCTTTCTCGTCCGCGAGGGTCATCGGCGCGGCGGGGATGCCGAACAACGTCGGGGAGACCATCTGTACTTCGGGGAACGCTCGGCCCATCCCGTCGGCGTCGAGCACGGGGATCCCGAGCGTAGCCGCGGTACCGATCGGGATCGTGGAGTTGAGACCCCCGGCCTCGATCGAGAAGGTCGCGAACGCACGGCGGCCGAGGAACCCCTCGAGGGCACGAAACGCCCGGACGGCTTCCGTGCCGCTCGGGACCTTCTCGACGAACACCGTGGGGGCACCCATCATGGCGGATGCGATCACGAGCTGTCCGTCGGGGACGTCCTTCAGTGGGACGAGCGGGACGTCTCCGTGTCGCTGAAGACCGTTGCGCGCGATCAGTTTACCGATGTACGGGTCCCCGCCCCCGCCCGTGCCGAGCAGCGGCGCCCCCAGGGCGATCTGCTCGACCTCTTCGAGCCCCAGCCGCGAGACCACTCCCAGGACCCCCCGGGAACCCCGCTCAGAACTGCGCGACCGGGCACGCGGCCGTGATCCCGCCGTCCACGGAGAAGACCGCCCCCGTGACGTAGGACGAAAGGTCGCTCGCGAGGAAGTAGATCATCTCCGCCACCTCCTCCACGTTGCCGAGCCGGCGCAACGGATGGGCTTGAGCGAGCGCCCGGTGCACCGCCTCGGGATCCGGCACCGAGCGGAACAGTGAATCGAGCATCCGGGTCCCGAGCGTCGAGGTGGGGGCGACGGCGTTCACGCGGACGTTCCGGTCCCCGTACTCAAGGGCAAGGGCACGTGTCAACTGGATGAGCCCGCCCTTGGAGGCGCAGTAGGCCCCGAGGTTCGCGAATCCCACGAGCCCCGCGTCCGAGGCGGTGTTCACGATCACACCGCCCGTGTTGGCGAGGAAGATCGGAAGCACGTGCTTCGACATCAGGAACGCCGACTTCAGGTTCGTATCGAGAATCCGATCCCACTGCTCCTCGGTCGTATCGACGATCCTCGCGACCAACGCGACCCCTACGTTGTTGACGAGGATGTCCACTCGACCGAACCGCTCGACGGCCGCATCCACGACGCGTCGGACGTCCGCTTCCTTCGTCAAGTCAGAGCTCACGAAGACGGCGCGCGAGCCGAGCGCTTCGGCTTGACGCACGGTCTCTTCGCCCCATTCTCGGTCGATGTCGGTGATGACGACATCGGCGCCCGAACGGGCTAATCGAAGCGCGGCGGCGCGGCCGATCC
>JASHWZ010000036.1 GCA_030043865.1 Thermoplasmata archaeon
GCGCCGGTCGTCGACTGGGAGGACTACTGGTCGGTCGCGGGGCTGGTGGACCTCATGCGCCGGCCGGGGCGCATCGGGAGGGGCTGGTGAGCGTCGGGGAGTCCCGCCGTCGGTGGCGCCTCGCCGTCGGCCCCACGGTGCCCGTCCTCGCCGCGCTCTCGCTCCTCGCGGCGTACGGCTCCGAGCTCCCGCTCGTCGTCGGTCTCGCGCTCGCCTCGGCCGGGGTCGCGCTCGGCGTCCTCCTCCGCGGGGTCGACTACGCCGGGGTGCGGGCGACGTTCCCGGTCCCCGTCCTGGTCGCGCTCGGTGCGACGGCGGTCTTCGCCGGCGTTGCCCCCCTCGAGCTCTTGGTGGTCGGCCTCGCGGGGGCCGCGTTCGTCGCGTGGTTGACCGACGACCCGTCCCGCGCTCCTCGGGCCGCCGGCCGCGGCGCGCTCGAGTGGCTGGTCCCGACGCTCGGCGTCACGCTCGCTTGGGCGAGCAGCTTCCTACTGCCCCGCACGACCGCCTCGCTGGGGGTGGCGGGCGGCCTCACGGCCGGCGCGCTCGCGCTGCTCGCGTACCTGCTCACGCGCCCGGATCTCTTCGACCGCGACGCGGCGGCAACGATTTAGGCCGGCGCCCGGTCGCCCCGAACGGCGCGGCGCACGCCGCGCCCGGGTACCGACGAAGGGTCCCTCTTGACTCCATGCGGACGGGTCGTCCGCCGAGGATGACGTGAGGACAACCCCGGTGTCCGACACCCCCGGCCCGGGTCAGACCGCCGAGAGGGCGTTCGCCTGCCGTGACGCGGATCGTTAGGGCCGGGGAACACGGGCCGCGCGCCCGGGGGCCGGAGTCGGCGCTAATAGGGGTACGTCCTCGGGGGTCGGGGGATCCCTCGGTGAAGCCCGCGGACGCCCGGGAGCTCGCGAACGCGATCCGGGCCTCCGTCGGCACGGCGGTCGTCGGCCGAACCGAGGTGCTCGAGACGATCCTGACCGGCCTCGTCGCCGACGGGCACCTCCTCATCGAGGACCTTCCGGGGCTCGGCAAGACACTGATGGCGCGGTCGTTCGCCGCCGCGCTGGGGCTCGACTTTCAGCGGATCCAGTTCACGGCCGACCTCCTTCCGCACGACATCACGGGCAGCGAGATGCTCGACCCGGCGACCGCGCAGTTCCACTTCCGGCCCGGACCGGTCTTCGCGAACGTGCTCCTGGCAGACGAGATCAACCGGGCGCCCCCGAAGGTCCAGTCCGCGCTGCTCGAGGCGATGCAGGAGCACCAGGTCACGAGCGAGCGGTCCACGTACGCCCTGCCGAGCCCGTTCCTCGTCCTCGCGACCGAGAACCCGCTCGAGCTGGAGGGGACGTACCCGCTGCCCGAGGCGCAGGTCGACCGGTTCCTGCTCCGGCTCCGCGTCGGCTACCCCACGGCCGACGAGGAGCGCGGGATCCTCGAGCGGCGGCGCGCGCGCAAGCAAGAGGAAGTGACGGTCGCGACGACCACGACGCTCGCGCAGTTCCAGGAGCTGCAGCGGGCCGTCGAGGACGTCGAGCTGGAGCCGTCGGTCGCGGGGTACGTCGTCGACCTCGTGCGCGCCACGCGGGCCGACCCGCGCGTCGAGGTCGGCGCCTCCCCGCGCGGTTCCCTCGCGATCCAGAAGGTCGCCCGGGCGCGCGCGCTGCTCGCCGGCCGGGACTTCGTCCTACCGGACGACGTGAAGGCGATGGCGCTCCCCGCCCTCGCCCACCGCGTCCTCGTCAAACCGGAGCCCTGGATCCGGGGCGTCCGCGGGGAGGACGTCGTGCGGGCGGCGGTCGAGCGGACGTCGGTCCCGAAGGTCAGTTACTAAGCGCGCTGGCCCGGCCGTGTCGGGCCGGTCGCGGTCGGGTCGCTCCGGCGCGCGCATATCAACGGGCGGCTCCTGTCCGAGCCGAGCCGCTCCGATGAATCCGAAGGGCGAGCCCCCCGCGCTTTCGGCGCCCGCGGTCGGGGATCGCCTCGCCGAGGGGCCGCCGACGGCGGACACACTCGACCGACTCGCCGGTCGCGCCCTCGTCTTCCAAGCGTACCTCTTGCGGCGGGCCTGGGGCGTCTACTACGCGATCTGGTCGGCGGCGCTGGTCGGGTTCTTCGTGGTGCCCGGGGTGCTCGCGGGCCCGCTCTCTCACGCGTCCACCGCAGAGGTCGTCGCCTACTACGTCTACCTCGCGCTCCTGATCGGCGCCGCCATTGGCGCCACGTCGTGGGCGTTCGCCCAGTCGGCCCGCGCCGTCCGCCTGCGGGACACCCTCGAGGGCCGGCAGCTGTCGCGTCGCAGGTTCCTCGAGGTCCTGGCCATCGGGGTCGCGATCACGGCGCTGGTCGTCGTAGTGAGCTTCGTCAGCTCGTTCGCGGGCCTGCTCGTCCTCGATGCGGTCCTCGGCGGCGTCACGCTCTGGCTGCTGATCCAGGTCCGCGCATGGTTCCGGCCCGTGCCGCCGGAAGCGACGATCGCGGTCGCGACGTACGCCGCGAGCGTCCTCGGGTCGGCGGTCACGCTCGTGCTCACCGGGGAGCAGATCGTCTACTCCGCGTGCTGGCTCGTCGCGGTCGGCGGCTGGGCGTTCGCGGGTTTCTACGCCCTCTACCACGCGCCCGAGGAGATGGCCGGTGCCGCCGTCGAGTGAACCCGACGCGCCCGGGACCCCGGGCCTTCGAACGCTCGGGGATTTTCTCCTCCAGGAGTCGCTGCGGAACTCGGTGCGGCTCCTGATCCTGATCTCGCTCGGCATCAACCGCGCGCTCAGCTTCTCGGAGCTGCTCGAGCTGACGAACACGTCGAAAGGGAGCCTGAGCCACCATCTCGAGCAGCTCGCGGCCGCCGACTTGGTCCGCAGTCGGATGGTCTTCACGCTCGGCGGCCCGCGCGTCCGCGTTGAGATCACGACGAAGGGCCTCGCGACGTACGAAGAGCTCTCCCGGGTGCTCGCGCGGCTCGCCGCGGGCCGCGACGGGCGGGCGCCGTCCACGGGTCCAGCGGCTGGACTTTCTCGGGGGTAGAAGGTCCGGGCCGCTGTATCGGTGGCCGTGCTGGAGGTCCGGGGTCTGGAGGTTCGCTACCCGCGGGCGAGCGCGCCCGCGCTCCGGGGGATCGACCTTTCCCTCGACCGCGAGCGGCTGGTCGTCGTCGGCGCGAACGGGAGCGGGAAGACGACGCTGGTCCGCACGGTGCTCGGGCTCGTGCGACCCAGCGCCGGGTGGGTCCGGTTCGACGGACGGGACGTGCGGACGATCTCGGGCGAGACCGGGGTCTCGACGAACCTGGCGGAGGTCTACCGTCTCATCTCGCTGCCCGTCCGCGACCTGGTCGAGATCGTCGCACGGCTCAAGGGCGGCGACCCCGCCGAGTTGGAGGCGCGCCTTCGGGAGTTCGAGCTCGGCGAGGTGCTGGGGCGCCGGCTCTTCGAGCTCTCCACCGGCGAGCAGAAGATCGTCGGCGACCTGTTCGCCGTCTCGTTCGGGCCGCGGCTCGTCCTCCTCGACGAGCCGTTCGACAACGTCGATTTCTCCCGGCGGCGGCGGTTCGTCCGGCTGATCCGGGAGCTCCGGGCGGACCTCCTGCTGAACACCCACGAGCTCGAACTGATCGCCCAGCTGGACGGCTGGCGCCTCGCCCTGATGTTCGAGGGCCGGTTCCTCGGACCGTTCGCGGCGGCGGACCTCGACCGGCTCTACCTTACCCGCGGGACCCGGGCCGACGCCCTCGCCGTGATGGAGACATCGCTCGGCACGTTCTCGGTCACCCGGGACTCGGGCGACCGGCCGGTGAAGAGCGCGACCAGCCTGAACGCGCTCGTGGAGTCGCTCGCATGAACCTCTGGCGGCCGTACACGAAGGCGATGCTCGCGAACGGCTCGCTCTGGTTCTGGGCGTTCGCGTTCATGGCGTTCTGGCTCGCGGTCGGCGCGTTCGTGGAATCCAGCGGGGTCGGCCCCGGGCGCTCGGCCGTCGTCGCCTACACGACGTCCTGGTACGCGGTGATCGTGCTCCTCTCGCTCAGCATGCTCGCGGTGGCGATCGCGAACTCGCTCACCTACGGCTCTTCCGCGCTCGCCTACGCGTTCCGGTTCTCCCGCCTGACCCCCGAGGGGTACTTCGGCTCGATCGTCGGGGGCTCGGCGGTGATGGGGGCGGCGCTGAGCTTCGTGCTCCTCGGCGCGACCGCGGGGATGTTCGGGGGACGGTTCCGGCTCTTGCTCCTCCCGGCCGACCCGGCGGGGCTGCTCGCGGTGTCGTTGCTCGGCGGGGTGTTCTTCATGGCCCTCGCGGTGACGATGATCCTCCTCGTGATCAACTACCTCGGCCTGAAGAGCACGAACTTCACCGGGTTCCTTCCGCTCGTGCTCTCCATCACCCTCGGGAACGCCCAGATCTACCTCGCGCTCCCGTCGTGGTTCGTCTACGGTTCCCCGTTCAACGACCTCGCCTCGCTGCTCTACCAGGGCTACGCCGGGACGCCCGCCACCGTGGAGCTCGGCGCCGCGTCGGTCGCGCTCACCTGGGAGTACCTCGTGGTCGGGATCCTCGTCTGGACGGCCGTCCTGGGGGCGAGCTCCCTGGTCCTCCTGCGCCAGATCCGCTCGCGCCAGCTCGAAGAGGGCCGCCAGATCTGAACGGGGGACGGAGGAACCGGGTTTCCGCCGCGACCATCGGGCCGTGCCCAAACCGTTTATTCCCGGCCCGGGGTCGGCGGCGCGATGGCCGAGCTCCCGGTGGTCGTCGTCGCGGACCCGATCGACCGGTCCGCCCTCGAGCGGTTGGCGAGCGGACCCTGCCGCGTCGTGGACGCTTCGGCCGACCCGTCGTCCCTGCCCGCGAAGCTGTCGGAGGCGACGGTCCTCATCGTCCGCAGCCGGACTAAGGTCACGGCCGCCCTGCTGACCTCGGCCCCGCGGCTGACCCTGGTCGCCCGCGCGGGAGTAGGCGTCGATAACGTCGACCTCGCGGCCGCCGCGGCCCGATCGATCCGGGTGGTGAACGCTCCGTCCGCCGCGACGTCGAGCGTGGCGGAGCTCTCGATCGCCTTCTACCTGTTGCTGGTGCGCGGCCTCCTGCCCGCGATCGTCGCGACCAAGGGCGGCCGGTGGGATCGGAGCGCGCACGGGCAGGAGCTCGCGGGCAAGACGGTCGGATTCGTGGGGTACGGGCGCATCGGCCGCGAGGTCGCTCGTCGGCTGGAGCCGTTCGGCGCCGTCACGATCGCCTACGACCCGTTCGTCGCCGAGTCGGGGGACCGGACCGAGATGGTCCCCTGGCTCGCGCTCCTCCGGCGCGCGGACATCGTGAGCCTGCACGCCGCCCTCACGCCCGAGAACCGGCACATCCTCGACGCGCGGGCGTTCGCCTCACTGCGTCCCGGCGCTTTCCTCGTCAACGTCGCCCGCGGTCCCCTGGTGGACGAGGCCGCCCTGCTCTCGGCCCTGAAGTCCGGCCGACTGGCTGGCGCCGCGCTCGACGTCTTCGAGGTGGAACCCCCCATGGATCGAGAGTTGCTGGAGCTGCCGAACGTGATCGCGACGCCGCACATCGGAGCGATGACCGTCGAAGGCCAGGCCCGGGCCGGGGCGTGGATCGTGGACGAAGTGCTGCGGGCGGTGCGGGGCGAGCCGCTCCGCTCCCTCGTGGCCGTCGCGGGAGCGCGCGCATGACGTTCGACCCCGAGACGACGACGTTCCTCATCGCGGGGCCCGTCCGGATCCACCCCCGCGTGCTCCGCGCGATGTCGATGCCGTCGCTCAACCACCGGGGCGACTACTTCCACGGGATCGTCGGAGAGATTCGCGAGCTCCTCCCGGTGCTGTTCGGCGCGCGGGGGCACCAGGTGATCCTCTCGGGGAGCGGCACCGCCGGCCTCGAGGCGGTGTACGCCTCGCTCGTGCCGCGCGACCGTCGGACGCTCGTGCTCACGAACGGGAACTTCGGGGAGCGGACCGACCAGATCGTCCGGCGGTACTCCTCCCAGGTGACGACGGTCACCGCCCCGTGGGGCCGAGCGTTCGACCTGGAGCCGATCCGCGGGGAGCTCGACGCCGGCGATGTGGGTGCCGTCTGCGTCGTGCACAACGAGACGAGCGTCGGGCTCGCGAACGACCTCGCGTCGGTCGCCCCGCTCGTGCGGCGGTCGGGAGCCCTCTTCCTCGTCGACGGGATCAGCGCCGTCGCGGGGATCCCGCTCGACATCGACGCCTGG
>JASHWZ010000219.1 GCA_030043865.1 Thermoplasmata archaeon
ACTCCGACGAGATCCCCCGCGGGGGCGTCACCTGGGTCTACGCGAGCACGGTCGCGACGACGGCCGCCGGGGCGCTATTCTATCTGTACCTCGCCCGCGCCCTCACACTGGCCGACCTGGGCGCGGTCGTCGTGTTCCAGGCGTTCGCTCTGATCCTCAGCACGGCCGCGTCCCTCGGCCTGGGGCGGGGCTTCCAGCATTTTCTCTCGTTCTATCAGGGTCGCAGAGAGGGTACGACCCATACCCGACCCCTGGTCCGAATGTCGTACGTGACGGGGCTCTTGCTCGGAGGGGCCTCGGCCGGAATCTCGTTCGGTCTCGCCGCACCGCTGAGCTACCTCCTGTTCCATTCGGGCCGGGACCTCGCGACCATCGAGCTGCTCTCGGTCTTTTCGGGACTCCTCGTGGTCGCGATGAACCTCGGAGGGGTGATCGTCGGCCTACAGCGGTACATCGCATACTCGGTGGTGGTCATCTGCGGGGCCATCGGCGTGTACGGCGCTCCGCTCGTGCTCTACGCGCTGGACCACAACCTCCAGGCGATCGTGCTCGGCTGGATCGTGGGTGCCGCGGTCCAGCTCGTCGCTTCCGTGGTCGTTATCGAACGGCTGACTCGGTCGGCGGCCCCGGCGCGGACCCCGGTGCCCGCGACGTACGGCGGGCTCTACCGAGCCGTCTTCACGTACTCCCTGCCGCTCGTCGTTTCGGCCCTGGTCACGACATGCACGTACTACATCGACCGGCTGATCCTCGCTTCGCTCGTAGACCTGCCGACGGTCGGGATCTACAACTACGCCATCTTGTTCGCCAGCGCGAGCCTCTTCGTCGTCGGTCCGTTCCAGACGATCCTGATTTCGCGCATGTCCGCGCTCTACGGGCGGGGGCAGTCGAAGGGCATCGCGGGGTTGGTACGGACGGGAGGGACGTTGATCGTGCTCGTCTTCGTGCCCCTGTCGCTCGGCGTCGCGGCGCTCGGTCCGGTGCTGCTCCGCTACCTCGTCGGGTCGACGTTCGTGCCCGCCGCGCTGCCGATGGCCGTCCTGCTCTCGATCAGCGCGGCGTTCGTTCCGTTCGCGATCCTGATCTGCCTGGCGAGCAGTACGCGACGCACGTCGGCGGTGATGGTCTCGTCGTCGTGCGCACTGATCGCCAACGCCGGGCTCTCGATCGCCCTCGTCCCCCACGTCGGCATGGTCGGCGCGGCCATCGACAACTCCTCGATGTTCTGGGCCCCGTTCGTCGTGCTCTATTTCATCTTCCGGAAGACCGGCCTCGTCGCGTTCGACCTCCGGTCGATGCTGGCGATCTGGGCCGCCTCCGTCGGCATGGCGGCGACGATTGCCGTCCCGCTCCTCTTTCTGAATTACGCGCTGATGTTCGTGCCGGTGTTCGCGGCGGTCGGCGTGGTCGTCTTCCTCCTTCTGATCCGGGGCCTACGGGCGCTGCCGTGGGAGGCGACTCGCGAGCTGGAGCGGCACCTCCCGAGCTGGGCGAGTCCGCTCCTGCCGCTCGTCCGCTGGGCGGGAGCGCCCGGGCGGCCGCCGGCCGAAACCGGGGCCGCCCCCATCGCCTCTCCGATCGCTCCGTACCGGCGGTAGAGTGACGCCGTCCCGCGCGAGGCGCCTACCGGATACCGCCGCGGAACGGACCGCTGGCCATGAGGACGGGTCGGAACACCTTCGGATAGCGCCGCATCAGGGCCGTGACCGAGCGGAAGACGACGCCTTCCAAGTACTCCTCCCCGGAGGCGACCTCTCCGCCCCACTTGAGTTTGAACCGTCGCACCCCGGCGAGACCGCTCCCCGCCGGCGGGAGCCCGAGGAAGTCCAAGGAAGTCGCTCCGAAGTTCAGTTTGCTGCGACGGATGGATTCCCACGCGAGAAAACTCGTGAGCTGTAGGCCGGCGAACTCGGGGAGGCTTGCGAGGACGAGAAGGCCGGATTGCTGGTTCGTGACCCAGATCAGCGCGACGCCCGCGGGGGTCGTCCCGGCCTCTCCGAGAAGGATGTGCCAGCGCCCCGTCGGGCCGAAGACGCGATGCATCGCCCGAAACCGCTTCTCGCTAATGATCGCGAAGTCGCGATTGCGGCCGAACCGGTCGAGCAACGGCTGGACTCGGCCGAGTTCCCGCTCGTCGGTCACCTCTCGGATCGTCAGCCCGTTGTCGCGGGCTTTGCGGACGCCCTGCCGAACGGAGTGGTCGACCGCGCGCCACAGCTCGTCCTCGGAACGACGCAGATCGACTAGCACGGTTTCGGGCGATACCGCGGTCCGATGGAGACCGAACTCCTCCAATCGCCAAGCGTGGCCGGCGCTCGGTCGGATCATCCCACTGTCGACGACCGACACGCGCTCCAGCACGGCTCGGCCGACGAGTGCCCGGACCGGTTCCTCGTACCCCGGAAGATAGAGGGGACCGCCGATCATCTCGAGGTGTCGAGCGGGTAACCGGCGCTTGATCGTGAGGCGCGCGCCACCGACCAACCGTCGCTGATGGTCCCGGACCATCACGAAAGAGGTTTGGATGTCCTCTTCTGCGTCGACGATCCAG
>JASHWZ010000037.1 GCA_030043865.1 Thermoplasmata archaeon
GCCCCGAGGACTTCGAGTCGCCCTGGCCGTTGCGTCCGTTCCGGCCCTAGGGCTTCGTCCGCGTCGCTCCGCCGCGCGCGGGGCCGGGACCGGCTTTCGGCGCCCGACCTTTCGGCAGCTTCACGACCAGCACCGGACACGGCGCGTCGCCGACCAGCCCCGCGGAGACGGAGCCGAGGAAGAGGCGCTGGCTCCGGGAGAGTCCCCGGGAGCCGGTGATCGCGAGGTCGCAGGGCGTGTTCCGAAGGTGCTCGAGCAACGCCGGCACCACGTCATCGCCCTGGAGGAACACCGGCTCGAGCGACGGGACGCCCCGGGCCGTCGCCTTCTTCCGGAACTCGTCGATGATCACCGAGAGCGACTTGCCGGAGCTATCGAACGGGACGAGGCTCTCGAGATGCCCGTCCGTCGCCTCCCGGGTGGGAGGGTGGACGGTGCCGATCGTGAGGGCGGAGTGGAACCGGGCGGCGATCTCGATCGCCACCTCGCACGCCCTCCGCGACTCCGCGGAGCCGTCGAACGCAACGAACACTCGCTCGAACATCCTACCTGCCCGTCGATAGGGGCCCAACCTTCTTGAAGCCCGCTCCGCTCCGCGGGGCGATGGCCCCCGCGAAGTTCGACGTCGCGGTGCTCGGCGCCGGCATCATCGGGAGCGCGGTCGCACGGGAGCTCGCTCGCCGCGGACGGTCGGTCGTCGTTCTCGAGGCCGGCGAAGTCGCGGGCGAGACGAGCTGTCGCGCGATGGGTCACGTCGGGGTGTACGACGACAGCCCGGCCCAGCTCGTGCTCACCCGGTTCGCGCGCGGGCTGTGGGACGAAGTGGAACCGGAGGTGCCGTCCGAGGTCGACTTCGTCCGCTGGGGCGCGCTGTGGCTCGCCGACACCGAGGAGGAGATGTCGGTCGTGGAGCACAAGGCCGAGGTCTACGCGCGCGCCGGCGTCCCGGCGGAGGTGGTCGACGGGCGACGGCTATCGGAGATGGAGCCGAACGTGCGCCGGGGCCTGCCCGGCGCCCTGTGGGTGCCCGGGGACATCGTGGTCGACGCCGCGGAGGCGACGCGTTTCCTCGCGCGGAGTGCGGAGGCGGCGGGGGCCGAGATCCGGACCCACACCCGCGTGCGCTCGATCGGACGAGAAGCGCTCGAGCTGGACCGGGGCGGGCGCGTCCGGGCCGATCGGTTCGTCGTCGCCACCGGATGGCGCGCCCCGGAGCTCCTGCCGTCGCTGCCCGTCCGTCCCCGGAAGGGCCACATCGTGCTCACGACCCCCCGACCCGGGTACGTCCGGCATCAGCTCAGCGAGGTCGGCTACGTGCGGGGGTCGAACCCCCGGACCGCCGAGGCGATCGACTTCAGCTGCCAACCGCGGTCGAGCGGTCGCTACCTATTGGGCGCGACCCGACAGTACGTCGGCACCTCGCTGGACGTCGACCCCCAGGTCGTCGAGCGGTTGGTCCAGCGGGCTCGACGCTTCCTCCCCGACTTCCACCGGATCCCGGTCGAGCGCACCTGGGCCGGTCTCCGGCCGGCGGGTCCCGACGGCGTGCCGATCCTCGGCCCGATGCCCGGCCGACCGGAGCTCATCCTCGCGGTCGCGCACGAGGGGATCGGGATCACGACGTCGATCGCGACCGGTCGCCTGGTCGCGGAGATCGTCGACGGTCAGACTCCCTCGATCCCACTCGACGACTTCCGACCCGAGAAGTTCGGCCTGAGGTCGGCCGGAGCGAAGCCGCGAGCACGGCGGCCGCCACGGCGTCCAACCGGTCGGAGGCCTCGTGGAACCGGGGGTCCCAGCCCCGTTCGGTGAGGCGATCGCTGATGACGAGCACCGACGCGACGCGAGCGCGGCGAGCCCGTCCGAAGAGGAACATCGCCGACGCCTCCATCTCCACGGTGAGGACCCCCCGCGCCCGGTAGTGCCGGAGTTCGGGGAGCGTCTCGCGGTACGGCGCGTCGGTGGTCCAGCTCGGGCCGGCTCGAAACGGGAGCCCCGCGTCGTCGAGGGCCTGCTCCAACCACCGACGGAGCGTCGGCGAGGGGTGCGCCGGCACGTGGGCCGGAGCGTAGTGGTGCGAGGTCCCCTCGTCGCGAACGGCGCCGTCACAGACGACGATATCGCCGGGAGCGAGCTCGGGCGAGACCGCGCCCGCCAGCCCCACGCCCACGAATTCGCGGCCCCCCGCCGCGAAGAGCTCCTCCAGCAGGGTGATCGTGGTCGGCGCCCCGACCCCCCTCGGGAAGACGAGCCCGACCGTGGCGCCGCGCCGTCGAAGGACGTTCGTGGCCGCGAGGCTCGCCGCGTTCCGCCCGCCGAACCGCTCGACCATCCGCTCGGCCAGCCGACGGTTCCAGACGATGACGCACCGAGGCGGGGCGCGGAAGTCCGGCTGGTAGCGCCGGACGAACTCCTTCGGGTCGACCAGGGACCGGTGCCGCCACTTCCCTCGATACCGCGGGAACGTCGGCGCCATGGGCTCGGGGCTAGCCGGCGCGCGACCTCAAGATTGCGCCGACCGGCGCGAGGCGCTCACCACCGTCGCGGGCCGGGGCGACGCGGCGGAGGCCGGGCGCCCGAGTCGCTCGGCGCGTGCAGTGGCGGTCGGGGCGAGGGTGCCCGGGACCACGTACGCGCCGGACGCGGTTCGGAAGCGCGGACGCTCCGCGCGAGCTCTTCGGGAAGCTCGCCCGCGAGGTCGCGGGGGACGGAGAACCCGAGCAGCTGCTCGATCCTCCGGAAATCCTGCGCCTCGTCCGGTGCGATCAGCGTCAGCGCGTCCCCCCGGCGCTGGGCTCGCGCGGTCCGACCGACGCGATGGACGTACGTCTCGGGTTCGTGCGGCACGTCGTAGTTCACGACATCGCTCACTCCCTCGACGTCGACCCCGCGGGCGGCGATGTCCGTCGCGACCAGCACGCGGGAGCGTCCTTGGCGGAACCCTTCGAGCGCCCGCACCCGCTGCGCCTGGCTCCGGTTGCCGTGGATCACCGCGACGCGGGTCCCCGCTCGCTCGAGCTGGTGGGCGACGCGGTCCGCTCGGTGCTTCGTGCGCACGAAGACGAGGACGCTCGTGCGCTCCGGCTTACGCAACAGTGCGACCAGCGCGTCCGTCTTTCGCTCCGCGGGGACCGAGACGGCGTGATGGGCCACGCCCACGGCGGCGACCGTCGGAGCGTCGGCGCGGATGATGTGCGGGTCGCGGAGGAACTCTTGGGAGAGCCGCACGACCTCGGGCGGCATGGTCGCGGAGAACAGCATCGTCTGTCGGTCCCGCGGGAGACGCGAGAGCACGCGCCGGACATCGGGGAGGAACCCCATGTCGAGCATCCGGTCGGCCTCGTCGAGCACGAGGACTTCGAGCGAGCCGAAGTCGACGTACCCTCGCTCCATGTGGTCGAGCAACCGTCCGGGGGTCGCGACGATGATCTCGGCGGCGCCCCGCAGCGCCCGTTCTTGGTCCGCCATCCCCACGCCACCGTAGACGGCGGCGCCCCGGAGCCGGGTGTGCCGGCCGAGGCGGCGAAGGAACCCCTCGGCCTGGAGGGCGAGTTCGCGGGTCGGCGTGAGGACGAGCGCGTACACCCGGCCCCGCGGCCGGGAGAGCAGGCGCTCCAAGATCGGGAGCAGGAAGGCCGCCGTCTTGCCGGTACCGGTCTGGGCGGTCCCGATCAGGTCCCGCCCCCGTACCGCGTGCGGGATCGTCCCCCGCTGGATCGGGGTCGGCTCGGTGTACCCCATCTCCGCGACGCCTTGGCGGAGCGTCGGGTGGAGGGGAAGGTCGGCGAAGGACGGTCGCGTCTTCGGTGTTACCGTGGGGTTGGGGTCGCTCATGGAAACGTCGGGCGCCCCAATCGGCGTGAGCAAACGGGGGGTTCCGGTCTCGCCCGAACAGACCGGACGGAGCTTAAGAGCGTTCGCTTTCCGTGTCTCGGCGTAGCGCGACCGCCGAGACCGCGGGCCCCAACAAGGTCATGGCGGGCGCTCGTCCTCGTACCGGAGCCGTCGAAGGTCCTCGTGCAGCCCCTCCGAACCCAGCGGCACCGACCGCGACGGGTCGAACGACTGGCGAGTCTCGCGGTCGTCGCGCTCCTGATCGTCCCCGTCGCCTCGATCCTAGGTGGTGGGTCGACACCGCTCGGGTCTCTCGCCGCGTCGGCACTGGCCGCGTCGGGCTCTCGGGCCCCGTCGACCGCGTCGGTCGCCACCTCGAGCCCGAGCGCGTCGGTCGCCGACAGCATGGATTGGGTCTCTTGGGCACCCACGCCCCCCGCCGCCCTCGAGAGCGCCGGCTTCGTGGCGAATGCGAGTTCGGGCTCGGGCGTGCTGTTCGGTGGGTTGGGGGCCGCCGGGCTCTCGGACGCCACCTACCTCTACTCCGAGACCTCGAACCTATGGACGACGGCCGCCCCGACCACCGCTCCGTCGGCCCGGAGCGACTTCGGCTTCGGATTCAACGCGGCGACCGACGCGGCGGTCCTGTTCGGCGGTGAGACGAACACGGCGACGCAAGCCGTGTCGAACGCCACGTGGGAGTTCGACCTCGCGAGCGGGGAGTGGACCAACGTGCCGACGTCGGTCGCGCCGGCGGCGCGAGAGGACCCAGCGTTCGCCGTCGGCGACGGCATCGCGCTCTTGTACGGCGGTTGGGCGCAGAACGTGAGCGGCTTCGGGGAGCTCACGTACTCCGACACCTGGGTGCTCAACCTCTCGACCGACCTGTGGACCCAGGTCCACCCGTCCGGCGGAACGCCCGGCGCGATCCATGGGGCGTCCCTCCTCTGGCAGCCCACGCTCGACGAGTTCCTTCTCTTCGGGGGCTGCTACCCGTGCTCTTCGAACGTGTGGGCGTTCTCGCCCGCGAACCAGACCTGGCAGCGGCTCACCGTGGTCAGCGGGGTGCCGCCCCCGCGGATGGACGCCACCTGGGTGTGGGACCCCGCCGCGGGCGTCGACGTGCTGTTCGGAGGGACGAACGGGACGACCGTCTACGGCTCGACCTACTACTACCAGCCCGGCATCCCGGACTGGACGGTGGCGTCGACCTCGGCGACTCCGCCCGCCCGGTACGATGCCGCCGCCGGCGTTCTCGACGCGTCCGACAACGCGAGCGTCTTCCTCACGGGAGGGGTCGACGCGAGCGGGCCTCTCGGGGACGTCTGGCGACTCGCCGAGGTTTCGAACCTGACCGTGAAGGTCGTCGACTCGGCGACCGGGCTCGGCATCGCGAACGCGACGGTCCAAGCGGGGCCGGACTCGGGACTCCTTACGAACGCGACCGGGTTCGCGACCGCGTACTCCCTACCCTCGAACGTTACGGCCGTCACCGCGACGCAGGCCGGGTACTCGCCGCGGTCGACCGCGGTCTGGCTGCCGCCGGGGGTTAGCGTCGAGATCTCTCTCTCGCTCCCGCCGCTCCCGCCCGCGACCGTGGAGGTGTCCGTCAAGGACCCGTCCGGGAACCCGGTCGCGGGCGCGTACGTCGCGCTGGCCTACGGAACGCGCCCGCTCCCGGACTCGCCGCAGGTCACGGGAGCCTCCGGAGAGGTCGAGTACACGGACGTGCCGGCCGCGAATTACACCCTCACGGTGAATCGCACCGGCGACCACACGTCCACCACCTCGATCGACGCCGCGTCCGGGTCGACCGTGCAGTCGAACATCACGCTCTCCCCCCTCTACCTGCTCGCCATCCGCACGTCGGCGCGACTGCCGAACGGGACCGTCGTAACGGCCGCGGGGGTCGAGCTCTCCGTCGACGGCAAATCGGTCGGGGTCTCGCCGGCGAACGGCTCGTTCAACCGCTCGCTGGACGCGGTCGGAACCGTCACGGTCGTCGGGACGCTCTACGGATTCTACAACGCCTCGGGCTCGGTCAACGCCACGTTCACCGGCGTCGGCTACGTGAACCTGACCCTCCACGCTCAACCGTACCCTGTGATCACGATCGAGATCCTCGGTCAGCGCGGCAACGGGCCCGGGTTCCAGGTCCGGGCCGCGAACGTCACCGTCACGAACACCTCCGCTCTGGCGACCGGGCCGTTCCGCTCGACGTTCGTGACGAACGTCGAAGGTACGGTCACGTTCTCCCCGCCGACCGGGAACTACTCGGTCACGGTCTCCGCCGTCGGGTTCGTCACGAACGATTCGATCCCGAAGATCGTCGCGCCGCCGGGCGCGAACCTGAGCCGGACGTACTACCTCAGCCTGATCGGATTTTCGAACATCGTCGTGCTCATCCTCAGCGCTGCCACCGGCAACCCTCCGATCGGCGGCGCGGCGGTCGCCCTGCGGTTCCTCGGGACGAACCTGAGCACGGGACTGCCGTTCCCGAACGAGTCGCGGCTGTCGCTCAAGACCGGGTTCGCGAACTTCTCGGGGGTGCCCCAGGCGAAGGTGCTCTGGACGGTCCTCGCCTCCGGCTACGAACCGGCGAACGGCTCGTTCCAAGTCGTCTTCGGCAGCCCGTCGAACGAGTTCATCATCTACCTCATCCCGGTTCCGCCGCCGAAGTACACGGGTCTCCGCATCTTCCCGGTGGCGTCGGAAGCGCTCTGGTGGCTCGTGTTCGTGCCGGTCGCGGCCCTGCTCGGCGCCCTGGTGTTCCTCACGGTCCTGCGGAACCCATCGTCGCGCGAGCGGGAGGTCCGGGAGGAAGCCGAGGCAGCGCGGGCGGGCGGCGGCCGGGCCGGTCGCCCACCGTAACCGCGCTACGGCCCGCTCGCCGGGGCGGGAGCGCCCCCGCCGTCCGACGGGCTCTCGGACGCCGGCGGTTCAACGCTGTCGGTCGCCGGAGCAACCTCCGGGGACGACGGAGCGAGGTCCGTGGGAGGCGGTGGGGCTCGGGCCGGCGGCTCGACCGGTCGGTCGGTCGTTCGGACCAGTCCGAAGGCGGCGATCGCCACCGCCCCCACCGCGGCCGGGACCGTCCAGACCGGTACGAAGTACGCCCCGACGAGGAACGCCGCGGCCGCGACCGCACCATAAAACACCGGCTCGAGCCCGGGCGGCCAGGTGGCGAGCGGCGTCTCGCCGGTCGACCGGTCCTGGAACACCCCCCGCTGCGCGGGAGTGAAGCTGTAGGCGCCGGTGAAGTCGCGTTGCGCGTCGACGCTCCGGTAGGTCCGGACCGCGACCGGGAGCGGCGCGCCGAGCCCGGTCTGGGGCCGGGCGGTGACGAGCACGAGGCCCACGACCGACATCGCGACGGTCGCGGAGTAGACCGGGTCGAAGAACTGGTTCAGCGGGAGCGGCGGGCTCGCCGCTCCCGTGAGGAGGCCGCCGAACACTTGGAACTGCTGAGCCACGAGGGCGAAGAACTGGGTCTCGTAGGCGCTCGAGGTCGCGGACGGCCCGACGCCGACGGCCCCCGACGCGCTCGCGAGCAGGAAGAGTCCCCACGTGATGGCCACGCCATAGACGAGGAGCCGGATTCCGAGCGGGCCGTCGTGCCGGGCCACGTAGCCGACCAGCACCCACGGTCCGCCGATGAGCAGGCCCACGAAGATCGCGGGACCGTACGGCCCGAAGCTGGCCGGCGCGAGCGTCACGACGCCCGCGGTCACG
>JASHWZ010000038.1 GCA_030043865.1 Thermoplasmata archaeon
CACGCTCGCGGTTCCGAACTAGCGGGAGAGGGCTGCATGGGAGTCGTCGGGCGCGTATCCGGTCCGGTCGTCATCGCCGAGGGCCTCGAGGGCGCGAAGATGTTCGACGTCGTGCGCGTCGGCACGCTCGGCCTCGTGGGGGAGATCATCCGGCTCGTGGGCGGCACGGCGACGGTTCAGGTCTACGAGGATACGACCGGCATCCGACCGGGCGACCCGGTCGAGAACACCGGCCAAGCGCTCTCGGTCGAGCTCGGTCCGGGGCTCCTGAAGTCGATCTACGATGGCGTGCAGCGCCCGCTCGATGTGATCCAGAAGAGCGTGGGCGACTTCATCACGCGCGGTTTCGTCGCACCCCCGCTCGACGAGAAGGCGAAGTGGGAATTCACCGCCACCGCGAAGGTCGGCGACTCCGTGGCTGCGGGTGCGGTCCTCGGAACCGTCCAGGAAACACCGCTCATCCTCCACAAGATCCTCGTTCCCCCTGGACTCGAGGGGACGATCGGAAAACTCGCGAGCGGCACCTACACGATCCGTGAACCGATCGGTTCGCTGAAGACGGCATCGGGCAACCAGCCGCTCTACCTGAGCCACAAATGGGTCGTCCGAATCCCGCGACCGGTACAGCAGAAACTCGCGCCCGGGATTCCGCTCGTCACGGGCCAGCGCGTCGTGGATTCGTTTTTTCCGGTGGCCAAGGGAGGCACCGCGTGTGTGCCGGGACCCTTCGGATCCGGGAAATGCCTATCGGGCGAGACTCCGCTGCTGCTTGGCGATGGTTCCCTCGTCTCGATCGGGGATCTATACTCCGCGGCTCGCGCGAAAGGGACGGTACGGGTGGACGGTTCGGACGAGTGGCTGACCACTCCCGGGCCGATCGCTCTATTCTCGCTGGTAGACGGACGCCTTGTCAAAAGCCGGACTCGGACGCTGTACCATGGGAAGAGCGACTCGTTGATTCGAGTTCGGACCCGCTCCGGGCGCACGGTTCGCGTGACGCCGGTTCATCGACTGTTCAGCTTTGGTGCCGACGGATCAATGTCGGAGAAGATGGCCCGGGACATCCGTCCGGGTGACTACATCGCCTCTATTCGATCGATTCCGTCGCCACGCAGCGACTCGTTCCTAGACATCGATGTGCCACGCAATCGCCCAGCTCGACGGATTCTGGTTCCTGGCCAAATGTCCCCCGAACTCGCGGAATGGCTAGGCTTGTACGTGTCGGAGGGGTGCACGGTTGGCTCGACGGTGATATTCACTAACATCGACCCCTTGATGCTTCACCGGTTCGGCCTGCTAACGTTCGTGATCTTTGGAGTGGGGGGGCACATCCGCTACCGGGACGGTCGTGCCATCTCAGTAACCGTCCACAGCCAGATGCTCACTGAATTCGTCCGCCGGATTGGCGCAGGACGAGTGTCCGGTGAGAAACGCATTCCGCCTTCAGTTCTGGCGTCTACGAACAAGACTCTTGGCGCGTTTCTCTTGGGGTACTACCTAGGGGACGGTGGCTTCTCCGGAAAGACGGTCGAGCTCAGTACGAAGAGCCGACTTTTGGCGGTCGACCTCGACTATGCGCTCGCGAGATTCGGCATTGTCTCGACTCTCGCCAAACGCACAATCAATGGCGTCGACTATCAGAGGCTCTTCGTTCGCGGTATCCCCAATCTTCTGAAGTTGGCTTCGGCTCTTGCGTCCGATGCTCCCAAGGTCGCGTCCATCCGAGATTACGTTGCGTCCAAGAGTTCGACATACACGTCGACGGACGTCGTTCCGCTGTCCCCGGTCGCGATAGAGCGTCTCTATCGTAGCCGTACGAACTATGCCGCGTTGATGGGTGAGGGCATCGAGATTCACAACTACATCGGCAATGGCGAGCGAATGGGAGCGAACACTTTCCTCAAGTTCATGCAGGTAGGGGCCGCGCCGGAGGAGGCCGCGCCCTTCCACGACGCCGCCTCCCGTCTCTCCAAACTGCTCGAGACCGTCTACTGCGACGAAGTCGTGGAAACTATCGAGGATCGAAACGGGCCCTTCGATGTCTACGATGTGTCGGTACCGAACTTTGGCTCGAACTTCGTCGGTGGGTTTGGCGGGATTCTTCTCCACAACACCGTCATCCAACAGCAACTGGCGAAGTGGGCGGACTCCGACGTGGTCGTGTACGTCGGTTGCGGCGAGCGCGGCAACGAGATGACCGAGGTGCTCGCGACGTTCCCGAGCCTCGTCGACCCGAAGAGCAAGCGACCGTTGATGGAGCGGACGATCCTCATCGCCAACACGTCCAACATGCCGGTCGCGGCGCGCGAAGCGAGCGTCTACACCGGGATCACAATCGCGGAGTACTACCGTGACATGGGCTACGATGTCGCGCTCATGGCCGACTCGACAAGCCGGTGGGCCGAGGCGATGCGCGAGATCTCGGGTCGGCTCGAGGAGATGCCGGGCGAGGAGGGGTACCCCGCGTACCTCGGTCGCCGCATCGCCGAGTTCTACGAACGCGCCGGCCGCGTGGTCACGCTCTCTCCCGACCAGCGCACGGGATCCGTTACCGTCGTCGGCGCGGTCTCGCCGGCAGGTGGCGACACGTCCGAGCCCGTGAGTCAGAACACGCTCCGGGTCGCACGCGTTTTCTGGGCCCTGGACGCGTCGCTCGCGTCGCGCCGGCACTTCCCGTCGATCAACTGGCTGCAGAGCTACTCGCTCTACATCAATGACCTCGAGCCGTGGTTCGGCGCGAACCTCTCGAAGGAATTCGTCCCGCTGCGGCAGAGGGCGCTCGAGGTCCTGCAGAAGGAGGCCGAGCTCCAGGAGATCGTCCAGCTGGTCGGCGTCGACGCGCTCCCCGAGCGGGAGAAAGCCACCCTCGACGTGGCGCGGATGCTCCGCGAGGACTACCTCCAGCAGAGCGCCTACGACGACGTCGACACCTACTCCTCGATCCAGAAGCAGTACCGGATGCTCCGCGCGATCCTGCAGTTCGGCGACAGCGAGCAGGAAGCCATCGGGAAGGGCGCGACGGTCGCGCAGCTCCAGAAGCTGCCCGTCCGCACGAA
>JASHWZ010000039.1 GCA_030043865.1 Thermoplasmata archaeon
CCCGAAGTCGACGAGCGAACCGTCCGACCGCCCGAACGTACGCACCACGAGGTCCTCGAGCATCGCCGGTTCGACGTGGTCCCAGTCGCGCCGCGTCATCGGGATGACGGCCCCCTCGCGGGCGAACACCGGCACCGACTCCCACGGTCGGTCCCGAACGACGCGGACGCCCCCGTTCGTTCGGCGACCGGTGAAGAAGTCGTACCATACGCCCGGCGGAAGGTACGCGTCGCGCCGACCGCCGGGGACGATCGGGGCGACGAGCAGCGAGCGCCCGAGAAGGTACTCGTCGTCGACGTCGCCGCTCGACGGATCGTCGGGGAAGTCGAAGACGAGGGGGCGCACGAGCGGGCGGCCCTCCCGGACCCCGACCACCGATTCGGAGTACAGATAGGGGATCAAGCGGTAGCGCAGCGCCGCGAACGTCCGGAACACCTTGAGCGCACGCGCCCCGAACGTCCACGGTTCCCGCGGCGTCGTCCCATGGAGGCGCGTGTGCGAGAAGAGCAACCCCATCTGGACCCAACGGGCGTACAGCTCGGGCGTGGGGCGTCCCGCGAACCCTCCGGAGTCGAAGCTCAGGAACGCGCCCCCCGAGGCCGCGTAGCTCAGCGCGCCCCGGAGCGACGCGGCCATGTCCCGCGGGAACGAGCGCGGATCTCCGCCCCACTGCACGGGGTACCGGTGGATGTCGAGCCCGCCGGAGCGACCCCAGACCATCGGGTCGCCGCCGGCCGAGCGGACCGCCCGGTAGACCGTCTCGGGATAGAGGGTCGCGTAGCGGTTATGGAACTCCGGGGCGCCGATCGTCCGACCGTAGCCGTCCTCCGGGACCGCCTCCCCGAAGTCGGTCTTCAGAACGTCGACGCCGAGCCGTACCAGCTCGGAGACCCGTTCGGAGAACCACCGCCGGCCCTCGGGGTGCGAGAAATCGACGCCACCGAAATCGACGCTCGGGCGGTCGAACTGGAGCCCGACCCTTCCGTTCCCGAGCCGGACCAGCAGGTTCCGCGACTTCAGATGGTCGTACTCGGGCGTGTGCGCCGGCACGTACGGATCGATCCAGAGCGAGAGGCGGAGCCGCTCCCGATGGAGCGCTCGGATCATCCCGGCCGGGTCCGGAAAGCGCTTCCGGTTCCAGCGGAACGTGCACCCCACCCCGAGGAACGGCAGGAACCAGCCGCGCCGGCCCGCGAGTCCGGCGAGCCCCGCGAGCACGTCGCCGGGGTCGCGGTCGGCGGCCCGGTCGACCTGGTTCTTCGAGAGCCCGAGCCGACGACCGGCGGCGTACAGCGCGTCCGGCGGCGGCTCGTCCAGCCACGGAGGGTCGAGGTGGATGACGTCCCCGGGCAGCCCGAGGGCGCGTACCTTCCGCGCGACCCGAAGGAGCTCCGCCTGGCTCCGGTACGCGCACCGGCTGTACCACACTCCATACGACCACAGCGGCGGGATCGCCGGCGCACCCCGACGGTCCCAGAACCAGCGGACGATCTCTCGGGGCGAGCGGGAGAAGAAGAGACGGACGGTGACCGGGGTCCGGGGTATCTCCACCTCCCCGAGCCCCCGGTATCGGCGCCCGAAGTCGAGTCGTACGGGGGACCAACTCTCCGCGAGGAAGGCGTACCCGCGCGTCGACCAGAAGAACGGATACGTGACGTACGTGCCCGCGTCGGGGAGCCCGAAGACATCCCCGACGCTCGTCCGCAATTCCTGCCCGATCCGGTCGAGCGGGCCGAAGAACTCCCCCGCGCCCAGGATGCGCTCACCGGGCGCGAACCGGAGCGGGAGCGAGACCCCGTCGCCCCGCACGCCCCACGGTTCGGGTCCCGGAAGCTTCCCGGGCGGGAGCTCGGTGGCGGTCTCGAACACGACCTCGCCGCCGCGGCGGACGGTGAGACTGGGCGGAGAACCCTCGAGCGTCACCTCCAGCTCGCCCCATCGGAGCCTCCGACGAGCGAGGCCGGGGTGAGGCGAGGAGGACCTCCGCCGGACCGCGCCGAACCGGAGTGTCAGCTCGCGGGGGCGCTCGGATCGCACCGAGAGGGAGACGCTCCCGGTGCGCGCCACGAGTCGGAGGCCCCCGACGCCCCGGCCTCGGGCCCGGATCGCACGGAACCGGCGCGAGCCGACCTCGTCGGGGGGAAGCGCGGGAGCCGGCCGCCGCGCCATCGCCCGTCCGGTCACGACCGGCGCGGCAGCACGCTCATCGAGTCGAGTCGCTCCCCCTGCGCGTCGAAGAACAGGGCCCGGTCCGGGTCGAACGCGACCCAGACGGAGTCGCCGATGTCGTACTCGTAGGCGCGCACCAGGGCGCGCACGGCCGCCGTGGGGGTCGGGGGTCCTCCCGCACCGTGGACATCGACGAACAGGTGGTCCGACGGGCCGAGCCGCTCGACGCCGGTGACGCGGCCCGGCAGGCTCCCCGGCTGCGGGGTCCGTCCGACCGCGACATCCCACGGCCGCAGGCCGATCGTCACGGGGCCGACCCGGCTCTCGCCCCGGATCGGGATGACCACTGGGCCACTGACGAACGAGAAGCCGCTGCCCGTCGAGGCCACGTTCCCCTCGAGGAACACCATCTCCGGAGACCCGACGAACGAGGCGACGTATCGGTTCGCCGGCCGGCTCAGGACCTGCTCCGGGGTGTCGCACTGGAGCAGCTTCCCGTGATGGACGATCGCGAGCCGGTCGCCGAGCGTCATCGCCTCGGACTGGTCGTGCGTCACGAAGACGAACGTCTGCTTCAGCTGCTGGTGCAGCCGCTTCAGTTCGACCCGCGCGCTCGAGCGGATCTTGGCGTCCAGGTTCGACAGCGGCTCGTCGAGCAGGAACGCCTCGGGGTCCCGAACGATCGCGCGGGCGAGCGCCACGCGCTGGCGCTGCCCGCCCGACAGCTCGGACGGTCGGCGGTCGAGGGTGTCGTCGATCCCGAGGAGCTGGGCGGTCGACTTCACCCGACGGTCGATCTCTCCCTTCTCGACCCGGCGGACCTTGAGCCCGAACGCGATGTTGTTGTAGACCGTGAGGTGCGGGTAGAGCGCGTAGCTCTGGAACACCATCGCGATGTTCCGGTCGCGCGGCTCGTAGTCGTCCACGAGCATGTCGCCGATGTACACATGCCCCGACGTCTGCACCTCGAGACCGGCGATGAGGCGCAGGATCGTGCTCTTGCCCGAGCCCGACGCGCCGAGGATGACGAGGAACTCGCCGTCGGGGATCTGGAGGGAGACGTCGTCGACCGCCACCGTGGTCTTGAACCGCTTGGTGACGTTCTCGAGCCGGATCCCGGTCATCTCCCCCTCGGGCGGCCGCGTTAGCCGCGGACCGCCCCGAGGGTCAAGCCCCCGATAATGTAGCGCTGGAACGCCATGTAGAACGCGACGATCGGCAGGCTCATCACGATCGCAAACGCGGTCACGAGCCCGTAGTTCGACGCGCCCGAGTCGGTGCTCGCGACGTTGTAGAGGCCGAGCGCCAGCGTCCACTTGTCGCTCGACGTGAGGAACACGTGCGCGAGCGCGTAGTCCGAGTACGGTCCGACGAACGCGAGGAACGCCGCGAGCCCGAGGATCGGGTAGCAGAGCGGCAGGAGCACGCGGAAGAACGCGCCCGTCCGGCCGAGGCCGTCGACGAGCGCGGCCTCCTCGATGTCGTCGGGGATCGAGTCCATGTAGTTCTTGACGAGGATCCCGCTGAAGACGACCGCCCCGGCGGAGTACGGGATGATCAGGCCGAGGTAGGAGTCGATGAGCCCGAGCTTCGCGAACTCGAGGTAGAACGGGAGGATCAGCACGAACGAGGGGAACAGCGAGATCAGGAGGATGAAGTAGACGAACGTTCGGCGCCCGGGGAAGTTGAACTTCGAGAGCGCGAACCCGGTGAACGCCGCGAGGAGCAGCCCGATCGCCGCGGAGCTCCCCGCGAAGATCGTCGAGTTCCAGAGGAGCGAGGTGAAGCTCGGCGACTGCGAGAACAGGATCGCGTGGTAGCTCGCGGTCGAGAACTGGCTCAGCTTCGGGATCAGCACCTGCGCCGTGATCGAGGCGATCGGTAGGGTCGAGAACGACGTGATGACGATGAAGTAGATCGGGAACAGCGCGAACGCGCACGCCAGGATCAGGACGAGGTGGCTCACGACCCGCTTCCCGAGGCGGACCCACTTGCGCGCGCGCCGGGTCTTCATTTCAGCCAGTTCCGGGTGAGGTCGGTCCGCCAGATCACGACGACCGTGATCGCGATGATGATCACGAAATCGATGACCGAGTAGAGCGCGGCCGTGGAGAATGCCGGCGTCGCGCCGAGGCTCCCGAACGCCTGGTTGTACGACTCGGTGATGAAGATCTGCGTCGAGATCCCCGGGCCGCCCGACGTGATCAGGTAGATCGGGTAGAAGTTGTTGAACGTGAAGAGGAAGCCCATCAGGCCGACGAAGATGATCGTCGGACGGAGGAACGGCAGCGTGATCCGGAAGAACTGCGAGAAGCCGGAGGCGCCGTCGATCGACGCCGCTTCATACAGGTCCTTCGGGATCGCCTGCATCGTGGCCACGAACACGACGGTGTAGAACGGGAACGAGAGCCAGACGTTCGTGACGAACAGCGCCGCCCACGCGGTGTCGGTGTGCTGGAGCCAGTCGACCGGTGCGATGCCGACCGAGTGGAGGATCCCGTTGATCAGGCCGTACTCGTAGCCCCACATGTTCGACCACACGAGGATCGTGATGAACGCCGGCATCGCCCACGGAAGGAGGATGACGGTGCGGTAGACCGTCTTCCCTCGGATCTCCTGGTTGAGCACCGTGGCGAGGGCGAGCCCGATCAGGAGGAACAGGACGACCGAGCCGGCCGCCCAGAAGAAGCTGTTTTCGACCAGGGCGAGCGTGGTCGACCAGCCCGTGGTCAGCGCGTAGACGTAGTTGGTGAGGCCGATGTAGTGGTAGCTCAGGAGCGAGCCCTTGCCGCCGGTGCCGAAGTCGGTCAGCGAGATGTAGATCGTGTACGCGACGGGGTACGCGTTCAGGAACAGCAGGACCAGGATCGTCGGCAGGAGGTAGACGTAGGCCGGCCACTCCCGCCGAAGACGGAACCCGATCGTCTGGTCGCGCAAATCGGCCATGCGGAGAACGAGCGACGGCGCGTAGAGACTCCAGAGTTATTCCGATTTCGGAAAACGGGGCGGCCGCTCGCCGCGCCGTCGGTCCGGACGGTCCCGCCCCGCTCCGACGGGTCGGCCCGGCCGACGATGAGCGCACGGTCCCGGGGGCACTCTCCGGGAGCGTCCGGGCGCGCCGTCCACGTCCGCCGCCGGCCGGATTTTCCTAAGAGAGTAAATAGGGAGGTTTCTTTCGCACCCGTATGTCTTCTGGGCATCGTTGGCTCGGAGCGAACTCGACGAACGCCGTGGTCCGGTCGATCCTCGTCGTCGGAATCCTATCGATCCTTCTGTTCTCCACGCTCGCGGCGAACGCTTCCGCGTTCGCGACGGCGTCTCAGTCCCCGGTCCATCCGTGGGACGGCCCGGACGCGACCTATAGCACGGTGACGTTCACGGGGAATCCGGCGGCCGATTTCCCATCGGACGCCCTCCTCTATACGAACCTGTTCACTCCCTGGGGATCCTCGAACAATATCAGCGGTCTCTACGGTACGTGGGACGCGACCAACCTCTACCTCGGCATCTCGGGCCTCCTGCTCTCGGGCAACACCCTCCTCTTCGCGGCCTCGAACGGCACCGCCTGGGGCACGACGAACCTCACCGACCTCTCGGGCGTCGCCGGGGCGGCGTACTGGGACCGGTACATCGACTTCACGCAGCCGATGAACTACCTGTTCTACGTCAATCAGACCGGCACGCTCACGGCGTTCGAGGTCACGAGCCTCGCGGGCGCGGCCGTCACGACGGTCGAGACCGTCACCCTGGCCGCTTCCGACGTGAACGCGGCGGGGATCACGACCACCGGCGGCGCGCTCGAGGTCGCGCTGTCGTTCGCGACGATCTATCCGGCCGGCTTCCCGCGGTTCGCCAACGTCAGCCTGTACGCCGGCATCTTCGGGGGCGCCGGGAGCGGCGCGGTCGGACCGACGATCCCGTCCGGCCAGAGCTACGACGTCAATTACGAGGGTCCGATCGAACTGACGTCGCACGACCGGCCCGGCGGCTACCTGCTCGAGAACACGTTCTACACCCTCGGACTCGACCCGCTCGGCACGGGCGCTCCGGCGAGCGGGATCACGCCGAACTACGTGGAGAACGAGACGTTCCACACCGTGACGTTCACCGGGTCGCTCTCCAACGACTTCGCGCCCGGCGAGGAGGCCCTCGTCAACTACAACACGGCGTGGGGGAGCTCGAACCTGCTCAACTCGATGTACATCACTTGGAACGAGTCGACGCTGTTCCTCGGATTCAACGCCAGCATCGAATCGAACAACCTGTACTTCTTCCTCAGTAACAACACGGCGTCGGGACTCGGCACCTATGCCGGCAACTTCACGAGCGACACGGGCCTCAACCACCCGTGGATCTTCTCGGATGCGGTGAACTTCATCGGGGAGGTCCAGTACAACGGGGTCGGGAGCCCGACCCCGGTCGGACTCTACAAAGTTCTCACCCCGACGTCCACGAGCAACAGCTCGGTGACCGTCTCGAACGTGACGGCCGACCTCGTCGGGAGCGCGGTCACGACCAATTCCGTAGAGCTGGCGATCCCGTTCACGTTGCTCTACCAGCGCTCGGCGTCGTGGCCGGTCCTCGGGCAGTTCGCGAACATCAGCGTCCTGGCCGCGATCTCCGACACCACGCCCGGCAGCAACTCGACCGGCCCCACCCTCCCCGCCGGCCAGACCCTCGCGTACTCGGGCTACTATAACACGGCCCACACGTCGGGCTACTTCGACCTCCTGAACACGTTCTTCACCGAGAACCTGGACCCGTACGGGGACGGCGTCGCCGCGCCCCAGATCAACCCGACGTACACCTACGGGCACACGTACCACTCGGTCGACTTCACCGGCACGCCGACGCGCGATTTCGTCGCGCCCGAGATCGTCGGGACGGGGAACTTCACCGGCTGGGGCGACGACAACCTGATCAACGCGACCTACCTCACCTGGAACTACACCACCCTCTTCGTCGGAACGAACTCGACGAACAACGCGGGCGGAGGGGACAACGGCCTCGCCATCGCGATCTCGAACGACACGGGCGTCGGCGCGACGAACTTCTCCTCGACGAACGTGGCGGCCCTGAGCCGGAACATCACGTTCGGGTCCCCGGTCGACTTCGTGTTCCTCTTCCAGTTACCCGCGACCACCGGGACCCTCTACGAGGTCGACCTCGCCGACACCACGTCGACGTACACCGATTTCACGACGGTGGGCACCTTCGCCGCCGGGACGGACGGCCAGGAGTTCTCCATTCCGTTCTCCGTGCTCTACCCGAACCAACCGGCCGTCGCCGGGCTGGACGCCGTGCCGATCGGGGCCAGCATCTCGACGGTGTCGTACATCTACGGGGGCGCGGGGGCGTACATCGGCCCCACGATCCCGACCGACCAGGACTTCAGCTCGGGCACCGCGTACGCCCATCTCGACGCCTTCACGAACACGAGCATCGACCCGAACAAGGACGGATACGCCGAGCCCGGGGTCGTCCCGGCCGCGCCCCCGTCGGTGGTCTACGCGGGCAACCCGATCTCCCTGAACATCGTATTCAACGACCACCAGCCGCTCTACGAGGCGATCGGAGGCTCTGAGCTCCTCCCGTGGACGGTCGTCCACCTCGAGGAGTACGCCGAGCAGGCGCTGCTCGCGGGCCTCAACCCCGAGGTGAACATCACCTACTCGCTCTCGGGCTCGCTGCTCTACCAGATCGACGCGATCGCGCTCGGGGACTACAACAACAGCTACCTCGAGGCCGCGAGCATCCCGACCACCCAGTGGGGGAACTCCGTCTACACGGAGGTCACCACGTACGGGGACACGTTCCTGAACTCGTTCGTCCCGTCGTACGAGTGGAACACGACGACCGTCGCGAACCTGCTCGAGTACGACCTCGCGTTCAACACCCCGCCCTGGGTCTACACCGCGTCGCCGCCGGCGGCCGCGGTCTACGACACGCTGTTCCACCTGTACCAGGCGAGCACGGCGCTCTCGACCGCGCAACTGACGAACGCCCTGGTCGAGTTCTTCCTCTGGTCGACCAGCGAGCCGATCATCACCGGCCAGCTCGGAGCGGCGTACATCAACTCGACGATGTGGTCGCTGTTCAACCAGACCTCGTTCACGATCGGTGACATCAGCATCATCCAAGCGTACTACCCCGTGGAGGCGCAGCTGGTCCTCTCGGCGTTCTCCCACGACCGGATGCTGAACGACGGCGCGGGCGGCAACGTCGAGCTGATCACGACGCCGTTCGACCATCCGATCCTGCCGCTCCTCTTGACCAACAACTGGACCGACGAGAACGGCGACGCGGTCACGAAGGGCGTCTGGTCCAACGACACGATCGCGCAGCTGAACATCGGTTCGGAACTCTACGAGCAGCTGTTCGGCCAGGCGCCGCTCGGGCTCTGGAGCCCCGAACAGGCGGTATCGGCCGCGACCGTGCCGTACATCGACCAGGCGGGGTACACGTGGACCTCGTCGTCCGAGGCGACCCTCGCCGAGACCGGGATCTCCGTGCCCGGGAGCGGCGCGGTCACCGCACAGGAGATGGAGAACCTCTACACGCCGTACACCGTGACGAACGGCTCCTCGTCGACCGTGATGGTGTTCCGCGACGACACCCTCTCGAACGACTGGGGCTTCAACTACGGGAGCGTCGCGAACACGTCCGGCAACTGGGCGGCGGTCGGCGACTTCATCTCGTATCTCAAGAACGTCTACGCCACGATCCCGCGCTCCGCGCACAGCTCGACGCTCGTGACGCTCGCGCTGGACGGAGAGAACTGGATGTTCATGAGCAACTTCCCCGAGGACGGCGTGCCGTTCCTCCAGGACGTCTACACGGCGCTCGAGCAGAACTCCTCCTGGCTTTCGACGACGACGGTCCAGCAGTACCTCGCGACGAACCCGACGCTGCCCACGATCTCGAGCCTCCCGACCGGCTCCTGGAACAACGAGCCGACGGGCAGCGGCATCGACAGCTACCTCGGCCAGTGGGCCGGCCACGGCCTTCAGGACGCGCTCTGGCAGCAGCTGACGACCGTCCGCTCGGACGTCCAGGCGTTCGGGACCGCCAACGACCTGACGCAGCCGATGACGCTCGCGGCGCTCGAGGCGGCGAACGACTTCCCGTACATCAACGAGTGGAACAGCTCCACGCTCGAGGACAAGTATACGGAGGCATGGACCGCGATCTACGGCGCCGAAGGCTCCGACATCTACTTCGCCCTGGACCCGGACGACCAAAGCCCGACCGCGCAGAACGCGCTCGTCTTCGAGCAGGAGTTCCGCGATGACCTGTCGACGGCGCTCACGGTCCTCGGGCTCCCGCTGACGCCGTTCCTCGAGAGCTCGTACGAACCCCCGGTCACGCCCACGGTGTGGGGGACGAACGCGTCGGTGACGCCGTTGCTCGACGGCTCGCTCTACACGACCCAGTCGTTCCCCGGTGGCACGGGATACTCCGTGAACCACAACGACGCCTGGAGCGGCGCGTACGAGGAAGCGACCGGCGACGCGACGTCGGGCGCCGGCGAGATCGCCTCGACGACGTACGCGTTCTCGGTGAGCGACCTGTACTTCTCGGTCGCCGTCAACGGTGCGACCTCGGCGTACAAGTCGCCGAACTTCTACACGGCGGCCACGGACGAGATCGACATCTTCTTCTCGCCGGTCAACCCGCAGGCCGGCGACGTGCAGTCGTTGAACGTCCCCGACGCGATCTACACCGTCGGTTCCACCTCGTTCGGGTTCGCGGCGACCACCGAAGCGACGATCGAGGGCAGCAGCGTGATCCCGAGCGGCAGCGCGACCCTCGGCGTGTTCGCGAGCTCGGCGAGCGGCACGTGGACGTCGACCGCGTCGGTCGCGGGCGATGCGTTCGTGGGCGGCCTGCTACAGCTCCAGGTGCCGATGACGGACCTCGGCATGGTCCCGGGTGACTCGATCTCGTTCTTCGTCGCCGCGGTGAACGGCACCTCCGGCCAGGCGGTCAGCTGGTCCGGCCCGATGTCGATCACGGTGCCCAGCTCGCTCGCGACCCTCACGCCGGTCGCGGCGATCCAGAACACCGCCGCCAGCAACGGACCGGGCGACTACACGTACCCGACCGCCCACTACACCACCACGAGCTCGCCCCTCGACTTCCCGGCGAACTCGTTCGACATCGAGTGGTTCAACGTGTCGATGAACCCGTACACGGTCCAGTTCAACATCACGTTCGGTAACCTGTCGAACCCGTTCGGGGAGAGCCTCGGTTTCTCGCAGCCGATCGTCGACATCTTCATCCACGAACCCGGTCAGACGGGCGTCTCGGGCTTCTACGCCGGTCCGGACGTCAATATCGCCTCGGTCGACGCCTGGCAGTACGTCATCCAGGCGAGCGGCGAGGCGACCAGCAACTACGTGGAGAACGCCGCCGGCATCGAGAACCCGGCCGGGCTCGTCGTCACGTCGAACCTCGGCGAGGGGACGGCGGCGAACCCGACGATCGTCCCGGACCGGACCGTGAGCATCCAGGTCCCGACGTCGACCATCGGCACGGCGATCGGCTCCTACAGCTACGTGGTGGTCGCCGGTTCGCAGGACGGCGAGGGGAGCCTCGTGAACAGCTGGCGGATCGTCGATTCGGGCCCCGCGACCGAATACCAGGGCGGCGGCGCGAACTTCACGGACTCGCCGAACGTCTACAGCTACCTCGCGCCGGCGATCGTCGGGCAGGGCGCGACCTTGACCCAGCAGGACCTCCTCAGCAACTACACCAACACCCAGAACGCGACCCTGGTCGGGATCACGCTCCCGCTCCTCACGCCGATCACCTCGACGGTGGCGAAGCTCGGGGACTCCGCGATCGTGAACGTCTCCGGCGACCCCGACGCGTTCTACGCCGTCGGAAGCCAGGTCTACAACTCGACCTCCGTCGACGGCTCGGTCTGGACGACCCCCACCCCGCTCGTGAACCTCTCGTTCGTGCCCGACGGCCTCGCCGCCGTGGGCGGCGCCAACCCCGGCCTCCTTGCGTGGAACGGCTCGAGCTACGTCTTCGAGAACCTAGCGACCGACGCGCTCACCGTCGGGACCGCGTCGGGGACGATCGGCGCCGCGAGCGTGACGTACGCGGACGGCACGTTCCTCGTCGCGCTCGAGGTCGCCGGGACGGTGTATGTCGGGCCGCCGGGCGCCGCGGCGTGGGACTCTGACGCGTTGGCGGCGGAGGCGGTGGGCCTTTCGACGGACAGCGTCGGGACGTACCTCGGGTACGCGACCGCGACGAGCGTGAACGTCATCGAGCTCACGCTCGGGACGGACACCGCGGACTTCGGGACGACGTCCGAGCTGTCGAGCGCCATCCCAAGCGGCACGACCACCGCGCTCTCGCTCGCGGCCGCCCCGAACGGGGCGTTCGCGGTCGCGCTCGCGATCACGAACACCACCGGGTCGAACATCTTCCTCGCGACCGGGGCCGGGAATGTCGCCCTGAAGGCGCTCACGACCGACGGGGCGGACAGCTCGCCGTCCGTGCTGCTCGGCAGCTCGGACGGCAGCTACGAGGCGTACGTCGGCTTCTCGAACAGCGCGAGCGGCGGGAACGTCTACTTCCTGCCGACACCGGTCGCCGCCGTCACGCCGACGAGCACCACCTCGCCCCCACCGAGCTCGACGACGTGGGAGTGGCTCGTGGTCATCGTCGTGGTGATCGTGGTCGTGCTCGTGGTGGTCGCGGTGCTGATGCGAAAGCCGAAGGAGCCGGCGCCCGGAACCGCGCCCACCGCGCCGTCGACGACCCCCTCCGAGGGCACGGGGTCGGGCGAGGCGGAGACCGCCGGGTCGGCGTCCGACGAAGCGGGGGGCGACGCGCCCCTCGGTGGACCATCGACATGAGCGCCTCCCCCTCGACCTCGGCGCTGCCCGCGAGCGGCGCGCCGCCCTCGGCGGGCGTCGGCCCGAAAGGGCCCCAGCGCCGGAAGCGCAACACGACCGCGATCGCGGCGATCGCCGTCGTCGTCGTGGTGATCGTCGCCGGGGTCGTGGGGTACCTCTACTTCGAGAAGAAGCTCCCCGGACAGGTCGGCTCGAGCGGCTGCGGGTCGTCGAGCTCGATCAGCGTCTGGCAGGACTTCTCCGCGACGGAGTACCCGGCGTACGCGAAGGCGGTCAGCGAGTACGAGCAGGAGAACCCGGGGCAGACGATCACGACCGTGAACGAGACGACGCCGTCGCCGTCGAACTATGTCGCGGCCGCGCTCGCCTGTCAGGCCCCGGACATCCTGATCGGCGCGAGCGATTTCGCCGGAGGGCTCTACTTCGACGGGTTCCTCGCGAACCTGAGCGCGCTGCTCCCGTCCTCGACGTTCACCCCGTTCATCTCGTCGGCGATCTCGGACGTCACCCAGGACGGGGCGATCTACGGGTTCCCGCTCAACGTGAACGGCGTCGCGATGATCTACAACAAGGAGCTCGTGAAAACGGTCCCCACGAACACCGACCAGATGATCTCGGAGGCCGAGAACATCACGGTGAACACGACCGGCACGATCTCGACCGCCGGCCTAATCTACGCGGTCGACTCGGACGGCGGCTATCGGTACCCGGCGTGGCAGTCCGGCTTCGGCGGGTCGATGTTCTTGGCCGACGGCGCCCCCGACCTGAACACGACCGCCTCGGTCAACGCGCTGACCTTCGCGACCAACTTCTCGACCGTCTACCGCGTGGAGCCGCCCGGGATCACTGCGGAGTCGACCTGGGAAGGGCTCTTCGCCGAGGGAAAGGTCGGCATGATCTTCGACGGCCCGTGGGACATCCAGATGTACGTCAACGCCCTCGGCGCGGCGAACGTCGGGGTCGCTCCGATCCCGGTCATCTCGCAGACGGGGCTGCACCCCCGTCCGTTCTGGGGGTCGATCGGCGCCTACGTGAGCCTGCGGAACGCCTCGGGCGCGAGCCCGGCGGTGTTCAACGAGTCGGTGAAGTTCGCGCAATTCCTCGCGAGTCCCGAGGTCGAGCTCGAGCTGTTCAACTCGTCGGGCGACATCCCATCGCTCTCGGCGCCGTTCGCGTACGTGCAGAGCCTGAACATCCCGTTCGAGAACGGGTTCCTGACGCAGTTCTTCAACTACTCCCAGCCGTTCCCGAACACCCCGCAGATGACGTACTTCTGGACGCCGTTCGGTACCGAGATCTCGGACTATCTCTCGGGCGCGATCTCCGCCTCCGCCGCGATGGGCGGCATCCAGACCTCGGTCGTCCAGGAGATGCAGCAGAACCACATCCCGCCGTACTGACCTCAAGCTACGACAGCGGGTCGCGACGTTTGCGGGGGGCTTCGAGGTTCCCGTTCGAGGGGTAGAACTTCGGCGTTCGCCGAAGTACTATGAAAATTTAAGGAAGGTTTAAGCCCCTTCGAGCGTTGCCGTGCGCCATGTCAGCGCAACCCACGGGAGGCTCGTCGGCTCCGCCGACGACCTCGGCGGGCCAGAACTACCAGCGTCGGCAATCGCGCATGACGGGCGTGTGGGTCGTCATCGTGGTGGTCGTCGCGATCGTGGCAGGGGTCGGCGGCTATCTGTACGGGAAGTCGGTGGCGCCGCCCAGTAGCAAGGTGACGGTCACCTACTACGACGACCTCGCGAGCAGCGAAGAGGGGTTCATGACGAACGTACTGATCCCCCAGTTCGAGTCGCTCTATCCGAATATCAACATCAATTACCAGAACATCGCCGCCGGTAGTATGGTGACGAAGATCCAGGCGCTGGTGCAAGGCAACGACGTCGGCACCACCCTGATCGCCGAGGACAACCTCGACATCGGGGAGCTGATCTACGGCGCCAACGGCCAGAACTACCTGATGAACCTGAACGCCTCGTCGAACCCGATCGCTCCGAACATCCAGCCCGCGAACATGATCCCCAGCATGACCGCGGTCACGAACTACGAGCAGACGGCGTTCGGCGGCCAGTACTTCATCCCGTTCCGGGCGAACACCCCGCTCGTCTGGCTCAACGCGACCGCGGCGCGCGACGTCGGGATCACGGCGCCGCCTCAGAACTTCTCGGCGCTCCTCTCCGACGCGAACGCCCTCGGCAGCACCTCGGTGCAGTTCCAGGGCGGCGCGGGGGACGACACCGCGACCGAGATGTTCCAGTGGGACGTCCAGTTCGGTGGGAACCCGATGGTCTACAACGACCTCGGCGACCTGCAGGCGATGTCGTACGTCTACAACCTGAGCAAGGACTTCAACCCGGGGTCCGCGCAGGGGACGTACGAGCAGTACTCCGGACTCGGCACGGGCGCCTACTCGATCCTCGACTACCAGTGGCCGTACGTCTACCCGCTCCTCACCGGGGGCAACGACTCGTTCCCGGCGATGAACTCGCAGACGCTCTGGGTCTACCCGGGACCGAACGGGACCGGCGCCCACGCGGCGGCCCACGTGATCGGCGGCGATGTGCTCGCGATCCCCGCGGGCGCGACGAACCTCTGGGCGATCCAGCTGTTCGGCCAGTATCTGCTGTCGGCGCACGCCCAGCAGATCCTGATGGTCGACACGGGCAACCCGGCGGTCAACGCAGCGGCCTACCAGAACCTCCCGTCGAACCAGTCCGTGGTCGACGCGGCGATCCTGGCCGCGCTCGAGAACCCGGTGTTCCGGCCCCCGGTGCCCTGGATCGAGACGTGGGTGACCACGTTCTACGACGACATCTACACGCCGTACATCCTGGACGGAACGGGCTCCGGCGCCTGGTCGGCGCTGGTCTCGGACGCGAACACGGCGAACTCCGCGATGGAGTCCTACCTCTCGAGCAGCGTGAGCGCCTCGGCGGCCTCGACGTACGCCGCAGGCGGCTACGGTCCGCTCTACGTGTAGGTCGGTAGCGGGTCGAAGTAGGGAGACCGCCACAACCCATTCATGGCCGACCACCGGGACGAGGGTCGCCCCTCCGCCCCGGTGGCGGGTTACTTTCGACGACATCGGGAGCAACTGCTCCCGTTCCTGTTCGTCCTGCCGGCGCTCGCCTACGTCTCGTACTTCGCGTTCTACCCGGCGTTCGACGCGGTGGTCCTGAGCTTCCAGACCCCGATCCTCTCGTTCACGTTCTACAACTACCAGGCGAACGTCGGCTTCGGCCTCTACACCTGGATCGCGAACACCTTCTGGCTGGTGATCGGCGCGCTCGCGCTCCAGTTCGGTCTCGCGCTCGGCATCGCGTCCATCCTCAACCGGAGCTTCCGCGGGAAGACGGTCTTCGCGACGATCGCGATCCTCCCGATCGGGATCTCGACCGTCGTCGCCGGCTACGCGTTCAGCACGATCTTCCCCGGGTCGGGCGGTGGGTACGCCTCCAGCGTGCTCGCGGTCATCGGCTACCACCAGACGATCTACTGGCTGCAGACGCCCACGAAGGCGCTCTTGGCCGTGATCATCGCGGACAGCTGGAAGAACACGGCGCTGGTCGTGATCATCTTGGTCGCGGGGTACGCGTCGATCCCGACCACCCTCTACCAGGCGGCGGCGATCGACGGCGCGGGGCCGCTCCGGCAGTTCTGGCACGTCACGCTCCCCGGCCTGCGGGGGTTCATCGTCATCGCCCTCCTGATCCGCGGGGCCCAGGAGTTCAACATCTTCCAGCTGGCGTACGAGATGATCGGCTCGTA
>JASHWZ010000040.1 GCA_030043865.1 Thermoplasmata archaeon
AGCGCCCGTCCGGAGCGTCTCGAAGGCCGCGCGCTCCTCGGGCGTCGTGAGGAGCCGCGCGAACTCGTCCCACCGTTTCATCCGTTCCTCGAGCGCCTGGCGGTACGTCGGGGCGGTACGTCCCACGCGATCACCTCCTCGGCGGACCCTCCGCCGAACTCCTCGATGCCGTGCTGGCCCCCGGGGCGGGGGACGAAGGCGAGGCGGGCGTCGTCGCGCAGCGACCGGAGGCGCAGCGTGCCGGGGCCCCGGACGAACGTGACGAGGTCGGCCCACCGTGGCCCCTCGTCGGCGAGGCCGGGGAACCGGTCGACCTCGCCGGGGCCGAGCGTGAGGAGGAGCGGCACGCGCGCGTCGTGCACGAGCGCGCCGAGCGTCCGCGCGACGTGGCGGAGGAGCGCGGCGCGCTCGTCGTCCCGGACCTCGTCCGCTGCGAACATCGCGGGGAGGTCGTGCGCGACGAGGAGCGTCGGCGGGTACCGGCGTGCCTCCCGGGCCCAGCCGTCGACCAGCGCGACCATCTGGTAGGCGGTGAACGCCCGGGCAAGCCGGAGCCGGTGGAGCGTCTCGGTCGCGTCGACGCCGAGCGACCGACCGAGCTCCCCGATGCGGTACGGGTGGAACCGGTTCGCTCCCTCGAGGAGAGAGACGGCGCCCCGCGCGAGCGCGCTCCCCGCGTAGAGCCGCTCGAGGACCGGCTCGACCGCGACGCGCGGGCCGACCCAGAGGGTCATCTCGCCCGGCGCGAACCGGCGCGCGAGCCACGGGAAGAGCGCGGGCGCGGACGGAAGGATCGCGCCGACGTGCCGGCGACGCGCGCGGGGAGCGAGGCGGACCCGCCCCGGGGCGACGGGCGGCCGCGGAGCGGGAGCGCCCTCGGGCTCGGCGTCGAGCGGGAACGGCTCGAACGCCGCGTCGTCCTCCGGCGCGAGCACGGGCTCGTAGTCGAGGAGCTCGGTCATCGGTCCTGCCCCCGACCGAGGGCCCGGACCGCTCTAAAGCGGCGTCTCGGGAGACGTTGAAACAGGGTCGGGAACGGGGCGTGCCGACCCCGGCGGGGCGCTCACAGGTCGAGCCGCACGCTCCCCGGGGGCGGCGGGAGCCCGAGCAGCTCGGCGAGCGAGCGGCCGTTCGTCGCCGCGTCCCCGCGGAAGTGGTTGTTGAAGAACCCGTAGACGACGTCCGCCTTCTCCGAGAGCGTGTGGACCCGCGGGACCCACGCCGCGATCTCCTCGGCGGAGTAGGTGTAGTCGTACCACGTCGGGTTCCCGTGGCCGTGCCAGCGCACGTAGGCGAACGGCGCGGTCACGCGGAGGTCGATGGGGAGGTGCGGGCCATCGAGGACGACGTAGGCGAGGCCGAACTCCTCGAGCAGGGCGTACGACTCGGGTCCGAGCCACGACCGCTCGCGGAACTCGACCGCGACGGGGAGGTCCCGGGGGAGCGACGAGTAGAACGTGCGGACGGTCCCGGGGTCGAACGGCAGCGACGGCGGCAGCTGGAGCAGCGCGGCGGCGAACTTGCCGGCGTCCCGGATCGGTTTCAGCACCGCGAGGAACCGGGCGAGCTCTTCGTCGGTGCCGACGAGCCGCAGGTCGTGCGTGATCGTCTGCGGGAACTTCGCGGCGAAGCGGAACCCGCTCGGCGTCCGCTTCACCCACGACGCCGCCACGCCCGGCGCCGGGAGGCGGTAGAACGTCGAGTTGATCTCGACGATCGGGAAGAGGTTCGCGTAGTACCGCAGCTTATCGGAGACGCCGTGCGGCGGGTAGACCCGCCCGACCCACTCGGGGTAGTCCCAGCCACTGGTGCCGAGCAGGATCTTCCCCACGGTCCCTCGGCGGAGAATGGGGGGAGAGCGGTTAAGGGTCGAGGGGTCCGTGGAACACCGTTCACCCTCGGGTAAAGGAAAATAGGGTCGTCCGCTCGCCTTCGGCGAGTCGGATGGTCCAGGTCGATATCGACGAGGCGAAGTGCACCGGCTGCTCGCATTGCCGGGACGTCTGCCCCGTGAACGTCTTCGAGCTGCGTCCCCGCGACCAGCTCCCCGACGTCGTCGACGACCCCGCGGTGACGGCGAAGTTCCAGATGCGCGGAGAGAAGTCGCTCGCCATCAACGGTCCGGAGTGCTTCGTCTGCGAAGCGTGCCTCTTCCAGTGCGAGGGCGAGTGCATCATCATCGTGGACAACGAAAATCACGTCCACAAGTCGCGGTACTAACGGCCCGGTCGATGCCGGACCGCGCGTGATTTTCTCCGGCGGCGGGCAGGCGTTAAATAGGCCTCGGCCCCGCCGAAGACGCCGTGCCCGAAACGCCGACCGCCGGGGGGCGCACCGTCGTACTCGGGGAGCGGGAGCTCGCGATCGGGTTCCGCCTGATCGGCCTCAAGGATGTCGTCGAGGTCTCGCCGGAGAACTCGGTCGCGGAGTTCCAGCGCGTGATGTCCGACGGCAGCTACAACCTCGTCATCGCGAGCCAGTCGATCCGCGCGCGGCTTTCCGACGTCCAGCGGGCGCATGCCGACGCGTCGCTGGCGCCGCTCGTCGTCTTCGTCCCGACCCCGACCGGTGAGTTCGAGGTCGAGAGCATCAACGCGCTCGCGAAGCGCGTGCTCGGCGTCACGCTCGCGGTTCCGAACTAGCGGGAGAGGGCTGCATGGGAGTCGTCGGGCGCGTATCCGGTCCGGTCGTCATCGCCGAGGGCCTCGAGGGCGCGAAGATGTTCGACGTCGTGCGCGTCGGCACGCTCGGCCTCGTGGGGGAGATCATCCGGCTCGTGGGCGGCACGGCGACGGTTCAGGTCTACGAAGACACCACCGGCATCCGGCCGGGCGACCCGGTCGAGAACACCGGCCAAGCGCTCTCGGTCGAGCTCGGTCCGGGCCTCCTGAAGTCGATCTACGACGGCGTGCAGCGCCCGCTCGATGTGATCCAGAAGAGCGTGGGCGACTTCATCACGCGCGGATTCGTCGCCCCTCCGCTCGACGAGAAGGCGAAGTGGGAATTCACCGCCACCGCGAAGGTCGGCGACTCCGTGGCCGCTGGCTCGATCCTCGGGACCGTGCAGGAGACCGCGCTCATTCTCCACAAGATACTCGTCCCGCCGGGTGTCGAGGGTTCGATCAGCAAGCTGGCGAGCGGCACGTACACGATCCGCGACCCGATTGGCGCGATCAAGACGGCCGCGGGTTCCCAACCGGTCTTCTTGAGCCACCGGTGGGTCGTCCGGATTCCTCGTCCCGTTCAACAGAAACTCGCTCCTGGAATCCCGCTCGTCACCGGTCAGCGCGTGGTCGATAGCTTCTTTCCGATTGCTAAGGGTGGGACCGCCTGCGTGCCGGGACCCTTCGGGAGCGGCAAGACGGTCATACAGCAACAACTCGCGAAGTGGGCGGACTCCGATGTGGTCGTGTACGTCGGTTGCGGCGAGCGCGGCAACGAGATGACCGAGGTGCTCGCGACGTTCCCGAGCCTCGTCGACCCGAAGTCGAAGAGGCCGCTGATGGAGCGGACGATCCTGATCGCCAACACCTCCAACATGCCGGTCGCGGCGCGCGAAGCGAGCGTCTACACCGGGATCACGATCGCAGAGTACTACCGCGACATGGGCTACGACGTCGCGCTCATGGCCGACTCGACGAGCCGGTGGGCGGAGGCGATGCGCGAGATCTCGGGACGGCTCGAAGAGATGCCCGGCGAGGAGGGATACCCCGCGTACCTCGGTCGCCGCATCGCCGAGTTCTACGAACGCGCGGGCCGCGTCGTCACGCTCTCTCCCGACCAGCGTACGGGTTCGGTCTCGGTCGTCGGCGCGGTCTCGCCGGCGGGTGGCGACACGTCCGAGCCCGTGAGTCAGAACACGCTCCGGGTCGCACGCGTCTTCTGGGCCCTGGACGCGTCTCTCGCGTCGCGCCGGCACTTCCCGTCGATCAACTGGCTGCAGAGCTACTCGCTCTACATCAATGACCTCGAGCCGTGGTTCGGCGCGAACCTCTCGAAGGAGTTCGTCCCGCTGCGGCAGAAGGCGCTCGAGGTCCTACAGAAGGAGGCCGAGCTCCAGGAGATCGTCCAGCTGGTCGGCGTCGACGCGCTCCCCGAGCGGGAGAAGGCCACCCTCGACGTGGCGCGGATGCTCCGCGAGGACTACCTCCAGCAGAGCGCCTACGACGACGTCGACACCTACTCCTCGATCCAGAAGCAGTACCGGATGCTCCGCGCGATCCTGCAGTTCGGCGACAGCGAGCAGGAAGCCATCGGGAAGGGCGCGACGGTCGCGCAGCTCCAGAAGCTGCCCGTCCGCACGAA
>JASHWZ010000041.1 GCA_030043865.1 Thermoplasmata archaeon
GCGCGGAGAAGGTCCGGGACTACGGGATCGTCGAGGGGACCGAGGTCTCCCCCGGACTGTATCGGTGCGACCGGCTGCTCGAGAAGCCCGAGCCGTCGGAGACGACGAGCCGGCTGGGGATCACGGGCGCCTACGTCTTCACTCCGTCGATCTACGCGGCGATCGACCGCACGGCCCCGGGGCGACGTGGCGAGATCCAGATCACGGACGCGCTCGCGAGACTGGCCACGGAGGAGCCCGTGTACGCGACCACCTTCCGCGGCGTGCGCTACGACATCGGCGACCGATACCTCTGGCTGCGGGCGAACCTCGAGTTCGCGTTCCGGAACCCCGAGTACCGCGACCAACTCCGCCCGACCCTCGAACGGCTGCTCGCCGAACCCGCGGCCGCGCCCCCGCACCGCCCGCCCCGCCGACGCCGGAGCCGGCGGGCGAAGTGACCCGGAGGCGCCGCGAGGCGCCCGGGGACCCACGGCAGAAGACTAGCCCTGGTTGTGGTGGAACCCGACCAGCGAACGCCAGACGTTGTTGAGGCGCACCGCGAGCCGCGGCGCGAACCCGTAGAGGAACATCAGCGTGGTCGGGACCGTGAGGGGGCGTCGGATCCCCACGCCGTCGAGCAACGCCCGCATCTCTCGCCGGTAGTTGCCGAACGCCGGGTCGGCGGTAAGGAACACGAGGTGCACGACCGCCTTCGCGACCACGGGGTTGAGCGTGTCGTGCACGGCCCCGGTCTGCGCGTCCAGCTGGTCGAGCATCCAGGCGATGTCGCCGCGAGCGTTCGCTCCGGAGCCCCGCCAGATCGACTGCTTCGGACGAAGGTCGGTACCGTACGCTCCGAGGTGGTACCCCGTGAGCGCGGTCGGGTCCATCGCCATCCACCGTCGCGCGATCACCGCCATGATGAACATCGTGTGGTCGGCGATCACGAGCCGCCGGAGGTCGCCGAGCCACGGAAGGATCATCGAGCGCCGCACGGTGATGCAGCTCGTCAGCATCGGTTTCAGACCCCGGCGCAGCTGGTCCACCTCCCCGGTCTTGAACAGACGGACCGGCCGCGAGGGGCCGGGGGGCGGGGGCGTGTCGGTGAACGGCCGGTACCCGTTCGACGCGAACACCACGCGCGGGTCGCGGAAGATCTCCCGCATGTGCGCGACCCGTCCCTCGAGGAGCACGTCGTCGTCGTCCAGCAGCACGACCGCCTCGCCGGTGGCGATCCCGATCGCCTCGGCGACCTTGCCGCCCTGGAACCGTTCGGCGCTCACGTGAACGCGCGCCCCCAGGGCGGTGAGCTCGGCGTCGAGCTCGGGGTCGTGCGCGAACTTCACCACGAGGACCTCCTCGGCGCCCTGCGACGTCGCGGAACTCACCGCGCGCCGGAGGTATTGGGTGCGGGTGTGAGCGGCGATGACCACGGTCATCCGTGGGGGGGCGCCCGTCGGTTGCAGGACCTCGTCGCTCCGAGGCGGCGAGTCCCCCGGACCGGGCGGACCCGTGCTACTTCCGTTCCCCTGCGTGCCGGTCATCGCCTCTCGTCGCTCGCGCGCGAGGTTCGCGGACCGATATTGACTGTGCGGTGGTTCCGAAGCCGTCGGAACCCGGTCGGCGCGACCCCGAGGTCTCCATCGCCGCGAACGGGGCGGAAGTGTTTACTCTCGGGGTACGTCCCGGGGCCGTGCGCCTCGTCTTCTTGAGCCACAGCTACTTCCCCGCGCTCGGCGGCTCCGAGCGGTTCGTCCAGGGCCTCGCGGAGGGCGCCGCGCGGCACGGGTTCACGACCACCGTCGTCACGCGCCAAGATCCGGGCACGGCCGCCCGCGAGGAGGTCGGGGGCGTCACCGTCGTGCGACTGCCGATGCGAAACCTCGCGGGTTTCCACTTCCCGAGAAGGTATCGGCCGACGCTCCGCGAGCTCCGGCCCGACCTCGTCCATCTGATCGGCAACCGGGTATGGGCGGCGGACTACTACCTTCCGTACGCGGGCTCGTTCGACTGGGCGCAGGTGATGACGGGCATCGGGTTCTATCAGTACGAGATGCACCGGCGGTGGTGGGACCGCTGGTATTTCGAGCGCTACCTCCCGCGACGGATCGGGCGCCTGGACCGATACGTCGCCTGCACCCCGCATGAGCGCGACCAGCTGCTGGGCTGGGGCGTGGCCCCCGGTCGGCTCGCGGTCGTGCCGCTCGGGATCCCGCTGGGCGAGTTCGAAGGACGTCCATCCGAACCGGGACCGGTGCGGGATCGCTGGGGCCTCGGAACGCCGTTCGTGGCGCTCTACGCCGGGGGCTACTACGAGAACAAGCGCGTCGACCGCCTGGTCCGGTCCGTCGCCGCGACCGGGGGACGTTGGGGGCTCGTGGCATTCGGGCGCGACGTGCCGAGTTCCCCCTACTCCCGCCCCGTCGTGGAAGGACTGGCCCGAGCCCTCGGCGCGCGGACGCGCTTTCAGGAGGCGGTCTCACGCCCGGCGTTCCTGGAGGGTCTCGCGGCCTCCGACGTTGCCGTGCTCGGCAGCTCCTACGAAGGGTTCGGACTGTTCCTCTTGGAAGCGATGGCGATGGGCCGACCGTTCGTCGCCTACCGGACCGGCGTCGCGCCCGAACTCGCCGCGAGCGGCGCCGGGTTCGCCGTCGCGACCGAGGCAGAGTTCACGGATGCGCTCCGTCAGCTGGAGGACGCGTCCCTCCGCGGGCGCATGGGCGCCCGGGGTCGCGAGCTCGTCGCCAACTACTCGGTCGACCGGGAGGTCCTCGACTACCTCGCGCTCTACGAGCAAACGGTGGCGGCCCGCCGCCCCGGGGGTGCTGGGTCGGTCCCGTGAGCGACCCGACGGTCTCGGTGGTCGTGATCGCCCACCGCCGGACGGAATACCTCGAGGACGCGCTCCGGTCCGTCGAGCAGCAGCGCCGACCGCCCGACGAGGTGCTGGTGATCGAGGACAATCCGCCGTACGGCCGCCCGTCGGTCGTCCCGCCCGCGTGGCCGGTCTCGTGGGAGAACCGAGGGGACCTCGGCCCGGCGGGCGCGAAGTTCGCTCGAGGTCTCGCGACCGCGCGCGGAGACGTCGTCGCCTTTCTCGAGGACGACGACCGGTTCGTGCCCGAGAAGCTCGCGCACGTCGCCCGCGTCTTCGGCGACCACCCGGAGGTGGTGTTCCTGCGGAACCGCCTCGCGTTCATCGGGCCGGACGGCGCCCCGCGCGCCGCCACGTCCCCGATCCGCGCCCACCCGGAGGGCCCGGTCCCTCCGGTGCCGAGCGCGATGTCGCGCGGATTGATGACGCTGAACATGTCGGCGATGTCGGTCCGGCGCCGTGCCTACCTGCCGGCGCTCTCCTTCTACGGTGGGGAGAACCCATCGTCCGACGTGCTCACGTACTGGCTCTCCGCGTATCTCGGAGGGACCGCCTGGTACTCGCCGCTCCCGCTCACGGAGTACCGGTTCCACGACCGGAACCTTAGCCGGTCCAACGAGGTGGACGTGACGCTCCGCTCCTACGCGTTCGCCCGCCAGCTCGTCGCGGCCTCGGCGCCGGGGAGCCCGGCCCGTGCCCTCGCTCGCTCGATCGAGCGGTCGCAGCGACTCGGGGCGGCGATGGCGTCGGGTCGCCTCCCGACCCCTTCCGAGCTCTCGGGTCAGCTGTGGGACGGCGTGGTCCGGCTCTCCGCGATCCACTTCCTCCGGCTGTACACCGTCTACCGGCACTGGCGGCAGATCGGCGGAGTGGTCCGCCCGTCGACCGGTGCGGCCGGCTGACGGTCGGGTCCGGAATGGGGCTGCCCGAATTTGAATCGGGGTCCCGAGCTCCCAAAGCTCGAAGGATGGACCAGTAGAGCGGACGGAGGATCGGCCTCCGGTCCGTAGCTACCCCACAGCCCCCCACCGGCCTAGACGGCGTCGACCCGTTTGAGCGTTCGGCCGATCCGGCACTCCGCCGGCGCGTCCTCGACCCGTTCGATGCGGAACCGCTGCTTCGGGGGCAGGCTCGGCCCGGCGCACACGGTCCAGTTCGGACAGTCGAGGCGACGGCACGGATACCGACCGACCTCGACCGAGCTGCCCACGACCGCGCTGCGAGAGTCGACGACGAGCGTTCGTGGGACGGGTCGGACCTCGACGACATGGGCCTCCGACTCCTGGAGCGCGCACGGATGGGTGACCGCGCGCACCTTCGTGACGGCGTACTGCCGACCGACGTCGAGCGTGAGGCACGCATGCCGGTACGGACAGGTACGGCAGACCGGGGCTCCGCCCTGGTAGACGAACGTGTAGCCGTCCCGCGCCTCGCCGCTCGCGATCAGCGTGATGTCGGCCATGCTATCCCACCACCCCGGTCCGGCTCGCGAGCCGCTCGGCGGCCTCGCGCGTCAGGCCGTTGTCGCCCAGGATCGTGTACCGCTCCGGCCGGAGCGTGTGGGCGAGCACGAGCGCTTTCACGACCTCCTCGCCGGTCACGCCGAGTTCGGCCGCGGTCGTCGGCGCCCCGATCGTCTTGAGCGTGGCTTGGACGCGCTGCCAGTCGCCGCCGTGCAGGTACATCATCATGATCGCGCCCACGCCGCACTGCTCGCCGTGCAGGCTCGGATGCGCGGCGACCCGGTCGAGGGCGTGGCTGAACAGGTGCTCGCTGCCCGAGCACGGCCGGGACGAGCCCGCCACGCTCATCGAGATCCCCGCGACGATCATCGGTCGGATCGCGATCCAGACGGATTCCTCGAGACCGGGCTTGATCGAGCCCGCATGGTCGATGATCTCGCGCGCCGCGTACTCGCTCAGCGTCGCGGCCGTGCTCGAGAACTCCTCGTTCTTCAACCGGACCGCGAGGTGCCAGTCGAGGACGGCGGTGACGTTCGAGATGACGTCGGCGCACCCCGAGGCGAGCAGGCGGAACGGTGCCTGGACGATTACCTCGGTGTCGGCGATGATGCCGATCGGGACCGCCGCGTCGATGCTCGTCGTCCGCTCGGAACCGTGCAGCGAGGCGCGGGGCGACGAGATGCCGTCGTGCGCCGCCGAGGTCGGCAGGCTGACGAACGGGATCCGGAGCCGGTGCGCGACGACCTTCGTGATGTCGATCTTGCTGCCGCCGCCGGCCGCGATGAGGAAACGGGCTCCGACCGCCCGTACCTCGGATTCGATCCGCGCGACCTCGGCCTCCGTCGCCTCCTTCGCGATCACCACCGGCGCCGTGAATCCCGCGTCGGTCAGGATCTCCGCGGCCCGGCGACCGACGAGCTCCGCGGTCTTCGGACCGGTGACGACGGCACCGGTGTCGAGGAAGTCGAACTGTCGGCACGCGTTCGCGAGCTCGGTGACGACGCCGTGGCCCGCGAGCACGACCCGGGGGAACACCATGCCCCGGGCCTTTCCGAACGGTGAGTCCGCGGCAATCATCGGGCCGCGAGCACTCGGGTCGTGCATCCCCATGGCTTGGAACGCCGAACGGTAGGACGACCCTCATTAGCGTATCTAGTATCGATCTTCGTCGGCGCACCGCCGACCGCGGGAGGAGAGTTTCGGGCGGGTCGGGCCGGTGCGGCTCGGCGGCCGGACGGGGACATCGGACCTACCGGCCCGGCACGTCGCCCCAGATGTGCTTGTGCTCCTGCAGCATCACCCGCACGTCCAGGCGGTCGGCGAGCACCCACTCGGCGAGACGGCGGACGTCGGAGCCCCATACCGGTTGAACGACCACTGCGGCCGGGCTGGGCCGGGTGCGGAGCACGCGCTTGGCGTAGAGGTAGTCCCGACGGTCCTCGACGACGAACTTCAGGACGTCGGTCGGACGAAGTCGAGGGAGGTTCGACCAGCGGTTCCTCGACTCCATCTTTGACGACGGGCACTTGACGTCGACGCTCAGCACCAGGTTCGGGATCTCCAGGAACGGAGTGACGTCGAGCGAGCCTCCCGTTTCGATCACGGTCGTGACCCCGCGCTCGGAAAGCCGCTCGACCAGCGTCACGGACTCTCGCTGCAACAGGGGCTCGCCCCCGGTCAGGCAAACGTAGCGGGTGCCGTTCCTCCCGACTTCTCGGAGGAGGGAGGCGATCGACCGCTCCCGCCCGGGGCCGAACGAGTACGTCGTGTCGCACCAACTGCATCGCAGGTTGCAGCGCGCGGTCCGGATGAACGTGGTCCGCGTGCCGGTCAGCGGACCTTCCCCTTGCAGGGAATGGAACACCTCGATCACGCGCATCGACCGAGGAGCGTCGCCGGCGCGTATAGGCGCTTCTGCCGGCAAGGGCCCTCGCGCTTCGTTCCGCTTCGAGGAGCGCAATCGTTCAATAACCGACCCCGCTCGAAGCGCGGGATGGAGCCGAGCGACGCCGCCCGCTGGCAAGAGGCCTGGGCGCGGGAGGGGCTGAGCGTCGGTCAACGCGCCCCGGATCGGCGGAAATTCTACCTCCTGATCGCGTACCCCGGGGCGAGCGGGTTCCTGCACGTCGGACACTTGCGTTCGTTCGCGTACGCGGACGCCCTCCACCGGTACCATCGTGCGTTGGGAGAAGCGACGCTCTTCCCCTTCGGACTGCACGCGTCGGGGATTCCCGCCGTCACGTTCGCCCGAAAGGTCCAATCTCGGGACCCGACGGTGGTCGCGGCGCTCGAAGACGCGGGCGTCCCGCCGGCCGTCTGGCCCGCGCTCGAAGACCCGGCGGAAGCGGCGCGCTTCCTCGGCGACGAGTACCGTCGGATCCTCCGGAGGATCGGCGCGCTCGTGGACGAGACCACCTATGTCACGACGATCGACGACGACTACCAGCGGTTCATCGAGTGGCAGATGCGCACCCTCCACGCCGCGGGAGAAGTTGTGCAGGGGACGTACTTCTCGTCGGTCTGCCCGGTCTGTGGCCCCGTCGCGGTCGACCCTTCCGAGACGGACCTAGAACGCGGGGGGGACGCCGAGGTCGTTCGGTTCGTACTCGTCCCCTTCCGGCTCGACGACGGACGGGTGCTGCTCGCGGGGACGCTTCGGCCCGAGACGATCTTCGGCGTGACGAACCTCTGGCTCGCCCCCGCCGGAGAGCTGGTCGTCTGGCACCACGGGTCGGCGGAGTACCTCGTCGCGCGACCGGGCGCGGAGCGGCTGGTCGAGCAACACGGGGGACGGGTGGGACATCCGGTCGCGGCGTCCGAGCTCTACGGGAAGTCGGTCCGCGTGCCGCTCACCGACCGACGTGTCCCGATTCTGTCGAGCGCTCTGGTCGACTCCGCCGTGGGGACCGGCGTCGTGATGAGCGTCCCGGCGCACGCCCCCGCCGACGCGCTCGCGCTTCGCGAGCTGCCCTCCGAGGAACGGGCCGCGCTCGGGGCGCCCCCGGTCTTGATCGAAATCCCCCGGGAGGCCGCGCTCACCGCCTCCGAGGAGGCACTGGTCGAAGGCGACGGGACGCCGGCGGAGCGAGCCCTGCGCGCCGTCGGCGCCGACCGCCTGGCCGACTCCGCGGCGCTCGACGCCGCGACGGAGCGTCTCTATCGGATCGAGTTCGTCCGCGGGCGCATGACGGTCCCGTCGCTCGCGGGGCAGCCGGTGCGCCAGGCGCGGGACGATGTCGCGAACCGCCTCCGTTCGGAAGGGGCCCCGGCCGAGCTGCAGGAGTTCTCGAAACCCGTCGTCTGCCGGAACGGCCACACCGTCGTCATCCGCAAGGTGAACGACCAGTGGTACCTCCGCTACAGCGACCCCGCGTGGAAGGCGAGGACCCAGGAGGCGGTCCGAGCGATGACGTCGTGGCCGCCCGAGTACGCGCGGGAGCTCCCCGGGATCGTGGAGTGGTTCGCGGACCGACCGTGCGCCCGCAAGGGACCGTGGCTCGGGACCCCGCTTCCGATGGACCCGGCGTGGGTCGTCGAACCGATCGCCGACTCGACGTTCTACATGGCCTACTACGTCGTCCGTCGCTTCGTCAGCACCCACCGGCTGGCGACCTCCCAGTTGACGGACGCGTTCTTCGACCACGTGTTCCGGGGGGTGGGGCCCGGGGAGCCGACGGTGACGAAGGCGCTCCAGGACGAGGTCCGTCAGGAGTTCCTGTACTGGTACCCGGTCGACGTCAACATGGGTGGCCACGAGCACAAGACCGTTCACTTCCCCGTCTTCCTCTACGCGCACGCTCGCCTCGTGCCGCCCGAACTGTGGCCGCGGGCGATCTTCGTGAACGGCTGGCTGACCGGCGCCGCCGGTGGCAAGCTGTCGAAGAAGGAGGTCGGTTCGAAGGGCGGACGGGTCCCGCCGATCGATGGTGCGCTCGAGCGGTGGGGCCCCGACGCGCTACGGCTGTACTACGTGACGGCCGCCTCCCCCTCCGCGGATTTCGAGTGGAGCTCGGACGCGGTCGACGCCGCCCACGACCGGTTGGAGGAGGTCGAGCGGCTGATGTCGGAGGCGCGGGGCGACGGCGCAGGAGCCCCTGAGCTGGATGCGTGGCTCCTCTCCCGGATGGGAGGGATCATCGCGCGCGTGCGCGCCGGGTTCGCCGCGGCCGACCTCCGACCGGCGGCCGAGGAGGTCTATATCGGCGTTCCGGCGCTCTTGCGCCGGTACTACGCCCGCGGGGGGGTCCCCGGCTCAGCGACCGCGAAGGTCGCTCGGGCCTGGACCGTGCTGCTCGCCCCGATCACTCCGCACGTCGCCGAGACGGTCGGGGCCGGCCGGTTCACCTCGCTGGTCGCGCTCGAGCGGTTCCCGAGCGAGGAGGACTTCCCCCGCTCCGCGGTTGCCGAGGCGCGCGAGGAGTACCTCGCGCGGGTGGAGGACGACCTCCGGGCCGTGCTCCGTCCTGCCCGGGAGCGGGGCGAGGGCGCGGTGAGCGAGGCCGTGTTCTACGTGGCCGCGCCCTGGAAGGGGGCGGTCGAACGGTGGATGCGCGAGTCGCTCGCTCGGAACGAGGAGCCGACGGTCCGCGCGATCATGGATCGCGCTCGGTCCCACCCGGAGGTGGAGGGGTATCGGTCCGAGGTTCCGAAGTACGTCCAACGGGTGGCCCCGCTCCTGCGGTCCGAGCCGGCGGACG
>JASHWZ010000042.1 GCA_030043865.1 Thermoplasmata archaeon
CGACCGACTCGAGCTTGCGCGTCGCGACGTCGAGCCGGCGGGTCCGGAGCCCGCAGTCCGGGTTGACCCAGAGGCGGCTCGGGTCCCCGAGGTACTTCGCCGCGCGCCGGATCCGGTCCGCGACGAGCTCGGGCGGCTCGACCTCGTCCCGGTGGACGTCGACGACCCCGAGGCCGACCTGGCGCGTGTCGCCGTACTCCCGCAGCGCCCCGAGGACCTCGTAGCCGTCGCGCCCGTCGCGGTCGCGGTTCGCGAACTCCCACGCCCACTGCCGGCACCGCTTCGCCTCCAGGAGCTCGGGGAGCAGCGCGCGGTAGTCGGAGTAGCAGATGTGCATCGAGAACTCGGCGTCGAGCCCGTCGGTCGCCGCGTTGAACCCCTCGACGACGAGGTCGGCCTCGTCCGGGTGCGTCCCCGCGGCCGGCTCGTCGATCTGGATCACCCGGCAGCCGTGGTCGATCAGCGCCGCGAGCGTCGGACGGATCGCGCGCTGCGCGAGGTCGACCACGAACTCCCGCTGCGCGGCGCGGCGCGCCGCCGGGCCCTTCCAGCCCGACCGTCGGGCGAGGTAGTACTCGTTGTACGACCAGTCGGCGAGCGTGTACGGCCCCGTGATCGGCAGCTTCGGCTCCGCCCGCGCGTGCCGCCGGACGAAGTCGAACTCCTCGACGTGGTACGGCCGCTCGAGCCGGACCTCGTCCGTGACGGCCGCCTTGAGGTAGTACTTGTTGTCGAACGATCGGACGTGGCCCTGGAACTGGAAGCCGCGCATCTGGCGGATCGGGTACTCGTACATCTCGATGCGCCGCGCCTCTCCGTCGTAGACGCGGGCGAGCCCCGCCGATTCGAACAGCCGCAGCGCGAACAAGGCCCCCAGGTCCCGCACTCCGTCCGCGCCGGCGTCCTTCGGCCGGCCGTCGAGGAGCGCATCCGCGGCCGGGCGGGCGTCGTCGGCGAACCGGGTCCGCTCGTTCGCCGTCGCGAACTCCTGGCGCGCCCGGTCGTCGAGCGGGTCGCCGTGCTGGCCGAGGATCTGCCAGCGGGGCTTCATCAGGCTCCCGATCTCCTGGGCCGGGAACAGCTCCGCGCTCACGGCCGGCCTCCGCTCTCCCGGTCGAGCGCCTGCCGGGCGGCGGGGAGGAGGTGGAGCTTGCGCGTCGCGGGCTCCCACGGCACGAGGTCGAGCGGTCCGCCGGGGCCGAGCCAGACCGTGCTCGGACGCCGGCGGTCCTTGAGCGCGTGGAGGATCCGCACGACGTCGGCCGCTTCCTCGACGAGCGTCGTCCGCGGGTCGACGACCCCGAGGCCGAGGCCCCGGCGCTCGGTGGTCGCCGGGATCGCCTCCCAGTCGGTCTCCGCGAGATCGACGCCGACCGCCGTCACGGGCAATCGGTCCAAGAGGTCGAAGGCGGGGAGCGCGTCGGCCCCGTACGTCCAGACGATCGTGGTCGCGGCGCCCGCCGCCGCCCGGACCGACGCGTACGCCGCGACGACCGCTTCGGCGAGCGCCCGCTCGGGCGGACGGTCGACGAGCAGCGGCTCGGAGAACTGGAACGTCGCGAAGCCGAGGCCCGAGAGCTCGCGTAGCTCCTCGGCGAGGAGCCGTCCGAGCCGGTGGACGAGCGCCTCCTCCGCCTCTCCCGAGCGGTTCTCGAGGAGACCCGCGAACGTGTACGGGCCCGGCAGGAGGACGCGCGCGTGGGCGGGGTCGTCCCGGAGCGCCGGCGGCAGGCGCGCCGCGATCGCCCCGGGCGCGCGGGCCGGCGGCGCGTGGAGGATCGGCTGGCGGTAGAACGTGTTCGTCTCGAACCAGCGCGTCAGCGGGCCGACGGTGAACCCGTCCCACGTCTCCGCGAACGGGCGGAAGAGGTCCGCCCAGCGCAGGTAGCCGGCGGTCACGGTGTCGAAGCCGAGCCGCCGCTCCAGCGCGACGACCTCCGCCTCCGTGCGGGCGTAGAGGTCCTCGACCGTCTCGGCGGTCGCCCGCCCGCGGTCGAGGTCGCGCGTCGCGGCGACGAGCGCCTCCGACCGCGGAAACGGGCCGGTGAGCCCGGTGCGTACGATCACGGCGGGGAGCGACCGGTCGGCGCGCTTAACGGTGCGGGGGCGCGATGGGAGAAATCGCGTTGCGTCGGAAGCAAACGCGGTTGCTACTCTTCGAGATTCGTCCGGATGATCCGGTCGCAGTCGCCGGGCTTCGGCGGCCACCCCTCGGTCATGTACTGGACGAACGCCCGACGGTCCGGCTGCATGAGCGCCTCGTTCGTTGCCCGCTCGAAGCCGATCGACGAGACGTACCGGTCGGCGAGGGCGTGTCGGGGGCCGTAGTGCGCGGGGTACACCTCCGTCGCGTCGGGCAGCTTCAGCAGCTGCTCGGTCAGGCTCTCCCAGAGGAGGTCCGGCGAGCCGTCGCCCAAGTCGGTGCGCCCGCACGACCCGAGCAGGAGCGTGTCCCCGGTGAACGCGGTGTCGCGGACGCGCAGCGTGAGGTGGTCGCGGGTGTGACCCGGGGTCTCGAGGACCCGGATCTCCTCCCGGCCGAAGTCGAGCGCCTCGCCGCCGGTGAGCGTGCGGTGCGGGTACTGCGCCGGCGACCGGTGGCTCACGTAGATCGGCGCCCCGGTCGCGGCGTGGAGCGCGGCGTGCCCCGCGAGGTGGTCGGCGTGCGTGTGCGTCTCGACGATCGCGGCGAGGCGCCAGTCGCCGCCCCGCATCAGCTCCAGGTACGGCGCGACGTCGTGGCCCGGGTCGATCATCACGCCGACCCGCTCGTCGGGGTCGCCGACGAAGTAGGCGAGGCAGCCGGACTCCGGGCGCGGCAACTGCCGGAGCACGAGGTCGATCCCGCGGTCGTCGAGCCCGTAGCGCGGGAGGCTCGGGTCGGCGACGCGGGCGAACTCGTCGAGCCCGCCCTCGAGCGCGGCGGAGAACGGGAAGCCGTGCTCCTGCAGGTACTGGACCGCCTCGCGCGCCTGGGCCCCCACGTGGTCGTAGGCGACGATCGGTCGGTCCCGGGGCAGCTCTCCCAAGCGGCCGGCGAGGGCGTGCAGCGGCACGTGATGGTCGCCGGGGAGCGCCGCGACGGCCCGCTCGTCCGCGGCGCGGACGTCGAGCAGGTACGGGGGCGCGGCGCCCTCGAGCAGGGCGCGGAGCGCCCGGGGGGCCACGAGCGGCACGGCGCCGTCGCGCGGGGGACGGAAGTACGGATGCGGGAGTGCGTCGGCGCCGGTCGCCATCGTGGCTCCGAGGGTGCGACGTCCCGAGATGTATTTAGCGGACGGTTCGCGCGCCGATTTCGCGTGCCGAGAGCGGCGGGCGTGGGAGTGCGTCAATCGCCGAACTCCCCCTACGTCTAAAGCAAAGCGTAAATAAACCGCGTCCCGGTGAACGCCCGTCCATGGCCGAGAGCACGGTCGCGCCGGTCGACGACGGGCGCGACGGGCGACGCCGCGCACGCCCACGCCGGTCCGCGGGCGCCGGCGAGGGCCGCAAGACCGCCGCGCTCGGACGACGCGCGGTCGAGCTCTCGCAATTCTACGGCGGGAAGGTCGAGACCGTGCCGAAGGTCCCCGTCCGTTCGCTGCGCGACTTCTCGCTGTGGTACACGCCGGGGGTCGCGGAGGTCTCGCGCGCGATCCAGGCCGACCCCGACCGGTCGTTCGACCTCACCGGCCGGTGGAACACGATCGCGATCGTCACCGACGGCTCGCGAGTCCTCGGCCTCGGCGACATCGGGCCGCGGGCCGCGCTCCCCGTGATGGAGGGGAAGGCGCTCCTGTTCAAGTGGCTCGGCGGCGTCGACGCCGTCCCGCTGCCGATCCACGCCGCGACGCCGGAAGCGTTCCTCCAGACCGTCGAGGCGATCGCGCCCGCGTTCGGGGGGATCAACCTCGAGGACATCGCCTCGCCGAAATGCTTCGGGATCCTCGAGGAGCTCCAGCGACGGCTGCCGATCCCGGTCTGGCACGACGACCAACTCGGCACCGCGGCGTCGACGATCGCGGGCCTGCTCAACGCGCTCGAGCTGACCCACCGGTCGATCGCCGAGATCCGGACCGTCCTGCTCGGCGCCGGGGCCGCGAACCTCGTCACCGCGCGCCTCCTGCTCGCGCTCGGGCACGACCCGCACCGCCTCTCGGTCGTCGACCAGAAGGGCGTCCTGGACGCCGAGCGCGACGACGTCGACGAGCTGATGCTCCGGAACCCGTGGAAGTACCGCGTCGCGCTCCAGACCGATGGCGGCGGCCGCTCGGGCGACTTCGCCCACGCGGTCGAAGGGGCGGACGTGCTCCTCGCCGCCTCGACGCCGGACCCGAACACGATCCGACCGGAGCACGTGCGCTCGATGGCGAAGGACCCGATCGTCTTCGCGCTCGCGAACCCGGTCCCCGAGATCTGGCCCGAGGTCGCGACCGAGGCCGGCGCCGCGATCGTCGCGACGGGCCGCTCCGACTTCCCGAACCAGGTGAACAACTCGCTGATCTTCCCCGCCGTCTTTCGCGGCGTGCTCGACGCCCGGGCCCGCTC
>JASHWZ010000043.1 GCA_030043865.1 Thermoplasmata archaeon
GTGTTGTACAGCAGCGCCGCGACGCGGTCGCCCGGTCCGATGCCGGCCGCGGCGAGCCCATTCGAGATCCGGTCGCTTTCGGCGTCGAGCTCGCGATACGAAAGCTCCCGACCCTCGAAGCGAAGAGCGGCCTTCGCCCCGTTCCGCCGCCCCTTCGCCCGGACGAGCGAGGCGAGTTCGTGGTACTCCTCGCCGGCCCGGAGCATCGCGCCTCCGAGGAGCGACGGGGCATAAGCGTTCGGCGGGAGGTGCCGCCGCCGGGGCGCTCCCCAGGAACCGGGCGAGATTTCTTACGCGCGGGTCCGCTGCCCGAGCGATGCCGCCCCGTTCGCAGCCGTACCGCCCGTCGGCGCCGATCGTCCCCGAGCTCGCTTCCGGGATCGCGATCTTCTCCACGGAGGACGACCGGGTGTTCCTCCTGCACTCGGTCGATGAGGACCGCTGGTGCCTGCCGAAGGGCCACGTCGACCCCGGGGAGTCGCTCGAGAGCGCGGCGCTTCGGGAGGTTCGGGAGGAGACCGGCTTCGAGCGAGTGGCGATCGAGGGAGAGCTCCGCGAGGTCTCGTATCGCTTCTACCAACCGAAGAAGGAGGTCAACGTCTACAAGTCGGTCGTGTACTTCCGGGGCCGGACCCCGGAGCGCACTCCGCACTTGGAGGCGCTCTTCGACCGCGGCGAGTGGGTCGACCTCGACGAAGCGGTACGGCGGGTTCGGTATCCGACCGACCGCTCGGTGCTCGAAGCGGCGGGGAGAAAGTAGGGAAAGGGTTGGGGTGGGTCCCGCTCGGGACCCACCGGCGTGCGGGGTGCCTACGCGCGCCGCGTCGGGTCCTCGGGCAGCGCCGGCCCTGGGGCCGGGGGTGCCATGGGGGTTTGGGGACCGGGGGCGCTCGCGGAGGGGGGAACCCCGTTCGGCCAGCTCCCACCGTACCCGCCGACGAACGCCGGCGGGGACCGCCCGCGGGAGCGGGCGCGCCACGCAACGACCGAGACCGTAGCGACGACCGCCGCGACCGCGAGGCCCGCGATCACGACGAGCGCGCCCGTGCTCAGGAACGGCTGCACCGCGGCGGCGCAGCCGCCCGTGAGGCAGGCGTTCTCGGCCTTGGCCGAGTCGACGCTCATCGGCGCACCGATGACGGTCGCGCCCGGTGCCTCGCTCGCCGCCGCCGGCGAGGCGCCGCCGGCCGTGGACGGGGCGAGTCCGCTGACCGCGCTCACGTCCGCGCCGAAGGTCATCGAACCCGCCGTCGCGAAGTAGCCGCGGGCGCTCGGGCTCACGTAGAGCGTTTCCGCCGAGATCTCCGCGCTACCGAGCGACTCGCTCCCGTACGGCTGGTTCCCGCCGCCGAAGAGGTCGAAGGCCCGGGGCACGAACACGAACGCGTCGTAGTTCCCGAGCGGCCCCTCCACGATCAGGATGATCGCGTGGCGGGACTGGCGGTCCGGGAACGCCGGCACGCCGGCGGTCCGCGTCACGTCGTACCCGGTGAGGTTGACCGTCCCCGAGCCGCTCAACGTTCCGTTGACCGACTTCGTGCCGGATCCCGTCTGCCCGTTGAACCCGTTGTTCGCCCACGAGTAGGTGATGTTCCAGCTCGCGGTCGGAGTCACGGTCGCGCTGGAGTTCCACTCCGTCGCGCCCGAGAGGTTCAGCGGGAGCACGCCGAGCGATGGGGAGAACTGGACGTCCGTCTCCGCCGTCGCGTTGACGTTCAGGCTCGCCGACTTCGTCGTCCCGTCGCGCGTGACCGAGATCGCCTCGGCGAGCGACGCCGCGCTGTTGGTGGAGACGTTCAGGACCCCGAGAGCCGGGGTCGCGACGCCCGCCTCGTAGACGGTCGAATCGTTCGTGAGGTTCGCGAACGCCACGTCGACCTCCTGGGCATGGTACGAGTACGTCGCCGACACCGTCGCGCCCGTGAGGGTCGCGGTCAGGTCGACCCCGACCGTCCGCAGCTCCTCGAGCTCGACCGTGTTCGCCGAGGTGTTGGTCACCGTGAAGATGACCGTCCACCCGAACGACGCGTTCCAGGTCAATTCCGTCGTGCCGAAGATCACCGTGTTGTTCGACCAGCCGACGCCCCCGTACGCCCACTGATTCGACGGCGAAGCCGCCGTCGTCAGTGGGGCAGGGGCGGCGCTCGCCGTGCCCACAACGGCCGGGAAGGCCGCGAGCGCGACCAACACCGCCACCCCCGTGAGCACGAGCCACCCTTTCGTTCCGCCCATCTTCGCCATCGGTTTCACCTGACGGAGGTTTCTCCGTCCGAGTGGGGGACCCCCAAAACCCCGACATAAACGGCTGTTCCAGCCACGCGTACGCCTTCGGGACGGCGTGCTACGGTGTGTCTAGGCCCCTCGGCTACGACCGCTCGAGGCCGGGGATCCGGAACCGAGCGCCCCGCGCGACTCGGAGAGACTCCGGGTACCCGGCGTCCGCGTGGCGGGCGACCCCGATGCCAGGGTCGTTGTGCAGGACCCGGCCGATCCGGCGGTCCGCGTCCGCGGTCCCGTCCGCGACGATCACGAACCCGGCGTGGATCGAATTACCGATCCCGACGCCGCCCCCGTGGTGGACCGACACCCAGCTCGCGCCGCTCGCGGCGTTCAGCAGCGCGTTCAGGATCGGCCAGTCCGCGATCGCGTCCGAGCCGTCCCGCATCGCCTCCGTCTCCCGGAACGGGCTCGCGACGCTCCCCGAGTCGTGATGGTCGCGCCCGATCGCGATCGGAGCGTGGACGGTCCCGTCGCGGACGAGGTCGTTGACGAGGTGGCCGAACCGCTCCCGCTCCCCGTACCCCATGTAGCAGATGCGGGCCGGGAGGCCCTGGAAGTGCACCTTCTCCCCGGCGAGCCGGATCCAGCGGCACAGCGGCGCGTCCTCGGCGAACTCCCGGAGGATCGTCCGGTCGATCGCGGCGATGTCGTCCGCCTCGCCGCTCAGGGCGAGCCAGCGGAACGGCCCGCTGCCGATTTCGAACAGGGGCCGGATGTACTTCGGCACGTATCCCGGGATGTCGAAGGCGTTCGCCACCCCCGCCTCCCGTGCCTGCGTCCGGAAGTTGTTCCCGTAGTCGAACGCCTTCGCTCCCCGACGCTGCAGTTCCAGGATCGCCCGAGCCTCCGCCGCGAGCGACGTGCGGACCTTGGCGAGGTAGCCGGGCGGGTCGAACTCACGCACGGTCGCCGCCTCCTCCACGTCAAGGCCCTGGGGGATGTAGCCGACGCGAAGGTCGTGCGCGGCCGTCTGGTCGCTCACGATGTCCGGCACCACCCCCCGGCGGACGACCTCGGCGAACACGTCAGCGGCGTTGCCCCGGAGTCCGATGGAGAGCGGCTGCCGCGCCTCGACCGCGGCGCGCACGCGTGCGAGCGCGTCGTCGAGGTCGCTCGCCGCCACGTTGAGGTATCCGTGGGCGAGCTGGCGCTCGACCGCCTTCGGGTCGACATCGACCACCAGCGCCACACCACCGAGCATCGTCACCGCGAGCGGCTGGGCTCCGCCCATCTCGCCGAGGCCGGAGGTGAGCATCCAACGCCCCGCCAATCCTTCGGAGTGAAACTCGATCCGAGCGAGCGACGCGAGGGTCTCGTAGGTCCCCTGCAGGATCCCCTGCGTCCCGATGTAGATCCAGCTGCCCGCCGTCATCTGGCCGTACATCGTCAGCCCGCGCGCCTCGAGGTCCCAGAACGCCTCGTCGGTCGCCCACCGCGGCACCACGAGGGCGTTCGCGATCAGCACCCTCGGCGCGTCCGCATGCGTTGGAAAGACGCCGACCGGTTTTCCGGATTGCACGAGCAGCGTCTCGTCATCTCCCAGCGCCTGGAGCTCGGCCAGTATCCGGTCGAAGCTCTCCCAGTCGCGGGCCGCCTTCCCTCGGCCCCCGTAGACGATCAGATGGTGCGGGTCCCGGCCGACCTCGGGGTCGAGGTTGTTCTGGATCAGTCGGAACGCCGCCTCCTGCGACCACCCCCGGCAATGCAGCGTGGTCCCGCGCGGCGCTCGGACCGTGCGAGACGATTCGAGGGTGCGCGGCATCGCTCGGGGGCCGGGACCTACGCCGCCGTAAGAAACCTTCTCGACCGGCGCTCCCGCCGCGGGACTCCGGGGCGGGCGACTCGCAAGGTTCTATATCCTCCCCAGGGCCGTATATAAACGGCCCTGGGTAGTTTCCGTGGTCGACGACGCCGTGCGTGAAGGCACGCCCTCCCCGCCAGGCGTGGATGCGGCGTTCGAGTCGGAGGCCCGGGCCGCGGGCATCGTGCTCCCTCGCAAGGCGCCCCGAGACCCGTGGGCGGCGCTCGTGATCGTGATCGCGATCGTCGTCCTCACCGCGGGCATCGGGGAAGTGACCGGCTGGATCGACCTTCGCTCGTCCGCCGCGACCGGCGGATACCAGACGCAGACCTGCCAAGGGTATCCCGTCCACTCCGAGGGCACCTTCTCGAGCGCGATCGACCCGGCGTTCGCTTCGTGGCTCGAGGACGCCGGCACGAACCTGTCCGCGGCGGTCGGAGGCTGCTTCAGCGTCGCGGTCTCCCCGGAACCCGGCGACGGCTACCTCTCGCTCTCGGCGACGTCGGGCTCGGAGTTCACCGCGACCTACGCCGCCCCGACGGCCGAGGAGAGCGGCTCCCTCGGCAGCCCGGTCGCGGTGTTCCCGCTCACCCTTTCCGCCGTGGACGTTGTCTACGACCTTCCCGGGGTCTCCTCGGGGCTGAACCTCACGGGTACGGCGCTCGCCGGCATCTACGACGGCTCGATCACGTCGTGGAGCGACCCGGCGATCGCGTCCGCCAACCCGGGGGTGGACCTGTCGGGCCTCCCGGCGATCACCCCGGTCCACCTCGCGGGCAGCCTGGTCGCGAACGAAGTCCTCACCGACTACCTCGCCGCGTCGAGCCCGTCGTGGAACGCCTCGGTCGGCGCAGGACTGAACGTCTCGTGGCCGACCGGAACGAGCGCCGCGTCCGAGGCGGTCGCGCTCGCCGCGGTCGCCGCGACGCCCGGCGCGGTCGGGTACGTGGAGACGTTCGGCGCTCCGGTCGCGGGTCTCGGGGTTGCGAACCTCAACGACTCGGCCGGCACGTTCGCGGCGCCGAGCACCGTGGACGTCTGGCTCGCGGCCGAGTCGCTGGCGAACTCCACGGCCGTGACCAACGGCAGCTGGAGCGGGTTCTCCCTGGTCGGCGCGTCGCTGCCCGGGAGCTATCCGTTGTCGTCCCTCGCCTACGCCGGGATCTACCGCGACCTCGGGGTCGCGTACTCGAACTCGCTCAGCCTCGGGAACGCGACCTGGCTCCTCACCTACCTGTACTGGCTCACGGGGGAGGCGGCCGTGGCCCCGCTGCCGGCGCCGTACGCCGCCGAGGACGTGAACGTGCTCAACAACGAGACCTACGACGGGGTCCCGATCGTCTCGCTCGACAGCGAGTACGGCGAGAGCGGAGAGTCGGGAGGGGAGACCGGTGAGTTCTAGCGCGGATCCCGCCTCCCCGACGACCGGGCGCGCGGCGGCGGCGCTCGCGGTCCTGGCGGGCGCTTCGGCGGCCGCGTACTTCGTCGGCGGAGCCCGCACGGCGGCGGTGGTCGCCGGGGTCGGGGCGGTCGCGGGGCTCGTCGCGCTCCTCGCAAGCGTGATTGACCTCCGGTCGGTCTTCGGGGCACGGGCTTCCGCGGTCTCGCCCCACCATCTCGACGGGCGGGAGCGACTCTCGGTCGTGGCCTGGCTCGTCACCGGCGACGCACTGTTCGCGGCCTTGCTCGGACCCGGGGGACTGGCGCCGTCCGTCGGCGGCCACGTCGCGCCGTCGCTGCTGCCGCTCGTCTCCGTGCTGCTCGCGCCGGGCTTCCTTGTGGTCACCGGCGTTCAACTGCTGCTGATCGCCCTCCTCGCGTACCCGGCCGCCGACCGGACGCTGCGGGGCCTCCTCGTTGCCCAGGCCGCGCTCCTGCTCCTCACCCCGACGACGGTCGGGGCGTCGTGGTGGGCGCCCCTCGCGGCATACGTCGGAGCGGCGCTGATCGTCGCGATGTTCGTGGTCGCCTTCCAGTACCTGTACCGGCGCAAGCAGGTCTCCGCCCCGTTGCTCGGCCTCCTCGTGCGGTGGCCGCTCGCGGCGTTGTTCGCCGGCGCCGGCTGGTTCCTGTGGACCTTCGAAGGGTGGGGCTACGCGCTCGCGGTGGCGGTGGTCGCCCAGCTCACGCTTGCGCTCTACGCGGCGTTCTCGCCTCCGCTGCCGACCGGGGGCGAGCGGATCCCGTGGGTCCTCCGTCCGTTCTCGATCTTCGAGTTCCTCCTGTTCACGTTCCTGGCCGAGTTCTTCCTCGGCGCCCTGCTGGACTACCGGATCGTCGGGCCGACGTTCTTGCAGTACATTCCGTTCGTCCCGATGGGCGCCGTCTCGCCGAGCACCGTCGGCGTCGCGCTCTACAACGGGCTCTGGTTCGGCGCCGCCATTCTGGCCTCGGCGTGGTTCCTGATCCTGCTCGGCTTCACGATGGGGCCGCTCGTCGCGCTGAAGATCCGCGAGACCCACGAACCGGCGCAAAAGTACCGGCTCGGCCTCACGATCGCCGCCTACGCGCTCGCGGCGGTGTACCTCCCGAGCTTCGCGTCGTCGACGCCGATCTCGAACGCGCCGTGGCTCGCGAACCTGCCGGTGATCGGGTGGGGGTTCGGCCTCCGGGACGGCGGCCCGTTCGAGTCGGGGGTGTTCCTCGCCGTGATCGCGATGTACGTGCTCGTCGGTACGCTCACGGTGCTGTTCGGCCGGAAGGCGATCTGCGCGGTGATGTGCGGCGCGGCGCTGATGTACCAGGGCACCGCGATGAGCGAGATGCGCAGCTTCAACCAGACGTCGCGCGTCGGCCGTCAGTTCCTCGGCAGCCAGCTCTCCACGGCGTACATCGTCCTGTCGGGCGTCGCCCTCACGTCGTTGTTCGCGGTGTCGCTGCTCTCCCTCCTCCGCTGGATCCCCGCCGTCCAGGTCGCGAACGGCGAGCTCGACACGGCTGCGCTCCCGCTTCCGATCGAGCTCTACTTCGGCGGCGTCTGGTTCGCGATGTTCGTCACGACCCCGTTCATCGGCACGTACAACTGCGCGACCACCGGGTTCTGCCACTGGGGCGCGCTCACCCTCCCGTTCGCGTCGGTCGGCTTCTTCCGCCTGAAGGTCAAGGACAAGAAGGTCTGCGAAGCCTGCACGACGTTCGACTGCGCGAAGGCGTGCCCGGTCGGCCTCGTCGACATGCCGCTCTACTTCCGGCGGGACGGGGAGTACCGGAGCTCGAAGTGCTGCGGCGTCGGGGATTGCGTCGGGGCGTGCCCGTACAACAACATGTACCACCAGGACGTCCGGTTCTGGATCCGCCGGAAGCTCTCCCGGGGCACGCCGGCTCCGGTCGACCACGGCACGCCGCTCCCGATGGTGCCCTCCGCCGCGCCCCGGGCCGTCCCGGCGACACCGTCGGAGGCCCCGCCGGTCGCGGGCGCGGCCGGTTCGGCACACACCTTAAGTCGGTGAACCGGCACGTACCGCCGCGCGGCACGCCGCCATAGCTCAGTCGGTAGAGCGGCTGATTTGTAATCAGCAGGTCGGGAGTTCGATCCTCTCTGGCGGCTCTCCGCCAAAGGCCCCGGCGCGCCGACGGGCGTCGAACGTCCCGCCCGGGAGGTCCGCTTCAGCCGCTCGGGGCGGACGCACCGAGCGGCGGCTCTCGGGCCAGTGCGCGCCGATACCCGACGAACGAGAGCACGAAGCCGACCATCGGTACGCAGATGAGCACCGAACCCGTTCGCAGCGTCCCCTCGCTGTACCGAAGGCCGGCGCGCCAACCGCCGACGGCCTGTCCGACCACGCCGACAATCGCCAAGAG
>JASHWZ010000044.1 GCA_030043865.1 Thermoplasmata archaeon
CCCCGGGACCGCACGAGGAGGAGGAGATCCTCCTCGAGGCCCGCAACCTCGCCCGGCGCCTCCAGCGGATCAAGGGAAAGGCGCGCGACGCGCACAGCGCCGCCCGTCTGATGGCCCAGGTCCGCGCCGTCATCAGCGAGGAGCGGCGGTACGGGACGCCCGAGGAGGAGATCGAGGACCTCTGGCGCGTCGTCGACCAGATCTCGCGCGAGCGGACGCTCGCTCGCGAGGCGGTCGCGCCGCTGATCGCCTCGACGGCCGAGGAGCCGCTCGACGCCGCGGAGCCGAACGGCCTCGATGCCGACGCCGAGGGGGGGCCCGACGACCGGCCGTCCGACGAGGGCGGCGACGACGAGGCCGAGGAGGGAGGCGAACCGCGCGCGCCGGTCGCGTTCCTGCCGTACAACCCCTACATTCCCCCCGAGATCCCGGGTGCGCCGAGCGCCGACAACGACCCGAACTCCCCGGCGAACCGGGCCCGGAACCGGGGCTCCCGGGCTCGACCGTAAGCCTATAATACCTATCGCAAGTCGTTTATACCACTTGTCGCGAGTCGGCGGCCGACCGGCAGCGCGCGAGGTAGGCCGAGTGCACGCCGTTACTCCCTCGGGCCATCTGACCGTCCGAACGGGCGGGCCCGAGGTCGTTCCCGAGGGCACGCTCGTGCGCGACGAGCGCGGCGACCTCCACGGTCGCGTCGTCCGGGTCTTCGGTCCGGTCGCCCGGCCCTACCTGTCCGTCCGCGCACGGCACCCTCCCACGCCGGACCAAGGCCTTCGGTTGATCGACGCGGTGCTCGTGCGGGAGTGAGGAGCGGAGGTTCTTGTGGTCGACAAGGAGCTCGCCCCCGAACCGGAGAAGGCGCCCCCCCGCGCCGAGGACCTCGCCGTCGCGACGCGCTGCACGAGCTGCGGCTCCACGCACCTCACGCGCGACTACGAGCGGGGCGAGCTCGTCTGCGACGAGTGCGGCCTCGTGCTCGAGGAGTCGATGATCGACCAGGGCCCCGACTGGCGTGCGTTCGACGCCGAGCAGGGCGAGAAGCGCGCCCGCACGGGGGCTCCGACCACACTCACGATCCACGACAAGGGGCTCTCGACCGAGATCGGCTGGAAGAACCGCGACCCGTATGGGAAGTCGATCCCGACGCGGAACCGGGCGCAGCTCTACCGCCTCCGGAAGTGGCAGCGGCGGATCCGCGTCTCCAACGCGACGGAACGCAATCTCGCGTTCGCGCTCGCGGAGCTCGACCGGATCGCGTCGGGGATGGCGCTCCCGCGGAACGTCCGCGAGACGGCCGCGATGATCTACCGCAAGGCGGTCAACCGCAACCTGATCCGGGGCCGTTCGATCGAGGGCGTCGTCGCGGCGTCGCTCTACGGGAGCTGCCGGCAGTGCAACGTCCCGCGCACGCTCGACGAGATCGCGTCCAAGTCCCGGATCGGGCGCAAGGAGATCGGCCGGACGTACCGGTTCATGACGCGCGAGCTGCATCTCAAGCTCATGCCAACGCGGCCGCAGGACTACATCCAGCGGTTCTGCTCGGAGCTCAAGCTGAAGGGTGAGATCCAGACGCGGGCCAACGAGATCCTGAAAGAGGCGACGGAGCGCGAGCTCACGAGCGGCCGCGGCCCGACGGGGGTCGCCGCGGCGGCGATCTACATCGCGAGCGTGCAGTGCGGCGAGCGACGCACGCAGCGCGAGGTCGCCGAGGTCGCGGGCGTCACCGAAGTGACGATCCGGAACCGGTACAAGGAACTCACCGAGAAACTGAACCTCCGCGTGATGCTCTAGGGCCGGGCGAAGCCTAGCTTATCTCGCCCGAGGTCGTGACGGCCGCTCGGCGGTCGAGGTGGCGGACTCCCTCGTCGGTGAGGCGCTCGACGCGGCACGAGCCACCGGGATACGGTACGCCGACGTGCGCCTCGTTCGGCCGCAGCGGTACCTCCATCTTGCGGTCCGGAACGGCAGCGCCTCTTCCCTCACGACGTCGTACTCCGCCGGGCTCGGCATCCGGGTCCGCACCGACCGAGCGTGGGGCTTCGCCGGCACCTCCGAACTGACGCGGACCGCCGCCCGCGCCGCGGCGGGGACCGCCGTACGGCTCGCCCGGGCCGCCGGTCGCACGGCGAGCACGCCGCTCGAGCTGACCGCGGAGAGCGGGCCGACCGACGGACGGTACGCGACCGCGTTTCGGGAGGATCCGTTCGAGGTCGAGAGCGAGGAGGCGATCGCGTTCCTCACGGACGCGGAACGCCGGCTCCATGCCTCCCGCGACGTGAAGAGCGGGCTCGCCTCCTTCCAGGCCTGGGACGAGACGAAGTCGTTCGCCTCCTCGGAAGGGGTCGCGTTCCGCTCGCGGATCGTGCAGGTCGGGGGCGGGGTCTCGGCGACCGCGGTGCGCGGCGGGATGGTACAGACCCGGAGCGCCCCGGGGCCGTTCGGGGGTAACTTCGCGCAGGGTGGCTTCGAGTTCGTCCGCGCGCTCGACCTCCCGACGCTCGCGGAGACCTCGGGGCGGGAGGCGGCCGCGCTGCTCGATGCCCCGGCCTGCCCGACCGGTACGACGACGCTCGT
>JASHWZ010000045.1 GCA_030043865.1 Thermoplasmata archaeon
CCGCCCTTCGGGTGCTGAAGCGGGTCGAAGCATCGAGTTGACCGGTCCGCGCCGTCCGGGAGGGAGTATCCGGCCGCGGTCAGGCCGCTCCTAGTGCCGTCGCTAGCCGCGCAGGTATCGCTGGTCTTCGGCGTCGATCGATTCGAGCACGCGCGCCAGCACCGGTCGCTGCGGTAGGAAGAACGGCAGGACGGTGATCCTGAGCTCGCCTCGGGAGCGGATCCGCGTCCCGCCGGGCGCGTCGGAGTAGAGGTTCTCCATCCAGCTTCCCGGCGCATACGGCCCGCTGCCCGAGACGATCTCCCAGCGCAGTTGGTCGGGCGCGCGGTACCGGTAGCGCCACTGAGACGGAAGGAGCCGACCGCGGGCCTCGATCCTCCGGTCGACGGTCGCGGCCCCGTCCGACCGCGACACGGTCCGCTGCTGCTGGATCAGCGGGTGGATCCGCGTGATGAGCGAGTCGTCGGTGTGATCGAGGAGAAGTTTCCAGACGACGTCCCGCGGGAAGGGAAACAGCTCGTCGCTCTCGTAGGCGACCACGGAGACGGGCGCCCTCGAGCGGGTCGGGCCACAAAAAGGGCTCGGCCCCCCCGGGCGGACCCCGGGGCGGGGCCGGCGCCTAAGGGGCCAGGGGACGGGAGACGACGAGCTGCCCGTCCTTCCAAACGCGAGCGACGTTGGCGGCGTCCCGCAGCGAGGCCAGGCGCTTCAGCGGGTTCTCCCGAACGACGATCACGTCGGCCGCATAGCCGGGCCGGAGCTGGCCCGAGCGGGGCGCCTGAGGACCCAGCGTGCGCGGACCGTTCGCGGTCGCGGTCTCGATCGCCTCGAGCGGCGTCATGCCGCCGTCCTCCACCAGGAGCTCGAATTCGAGGGCGTTGAGCCCCCAGTAAGCGGGCGCGGCGGGGGAGGAGCCGCCGATGTCGGTTCCAAAGGCGATCGGGACCTTCTTCCGCACGGCGATCCGGAGCGCGGCCTTGTGCTGGTCGACCATCGCTCGGGCCTTGTCGAGCATGAACTCCGGTAGGCCGGTCTCCTTCGCATGGCTCACGAGCTGGGTGACGATCGTCCGGGTCGGGACGAGGAGCGCCCCCGTCTCCAGCATACGGTCCGCGGCTTCCTCGTCGAGGTACGACCCGTGCTCGATCGTGCGCACCCCGGCGTCGAGCGCGGCGAGGATGCCCGCCTTGCCGTGGCAGTGGGCCGCCACGATGCGTTCGGCGCGCGTCGCCTCCTCCACCATCGCCCGCATCTCCTCGACCGAGAACTGCTGGTGCTTCGGGTGATCGACGTCGCTGAGCACGCCCCCCGTCGCGCAGATCTTGATGACCGGCGCGCCGAGGCGCAGGATCTTCCGCACCGCCTCCACGCATTCCGCCGGGCCGTCGCACGGACCGGGAAACCCGAGCCGCTCCGCCTCGCGCTGGACGTACTCCAGGGGGAAAGCGTGGGCGTCGCCGTGCCCGCCCGTGATGCTCAGCGCGGTGCCCGCTCCGTAGATGTGCGGCCCCGGGATCGAGCCGTCCTGCGTCGCCCGGCCCAGATAGACCCCGAACCCGCCGAGCTCCCGGATCGAGGTGAAGCCGTAGCCGAGGATCCTCTCGGCGTCCCGGGCCGCTCGGGCGATGGCGACCCACGGGGAGGTATAGACCTGCTCTTCGACGGAGAAGCTGCGGATGCCGATGAAATGCGTGTGGGTGTCCCAAAGTCCCGGCAGGACGACCGGGACGCCCTCCACGGTATCGGACGGCGCCGGGGCCGGAGCCCCCTCCCGCGGTCCCGCGTACGCGATCGTCGGCCCGTCGAAGACCAGGCAGGCGTTCGGGATCGGGTCACCCGACCCCGGGATCAGGAGGTCCGCTTCGAGACGCGTCGCCACGGGCGCGGCACAGTCCCGTTCGGGTTATACCTTCCGAAGCGGGCGGGAGCAGGGCCGACCCGGCGCGCCTCACTTCGACGCGAGCGGAAGCCCCTCGAGCGAGAGGAGCCGTCCGACCGGATATTCGCCGATCCGCTGGGCCGTGTACCACGGGGACCGTTCGTAGAAGAACTGGAGTCGGGCGGCCGGGTCCGCGGCGAACGTCGGGTCCGCGTGCAGTCGCCCGTCGAACTCGCCCCGGAGCGACGGCTCCGCCGCGAGACGCTCTGCCGCGACCTTCTCGAGAACGTAGCCCTCGCCGGACTCCTTCTGCTCGAAGATCGCGTGGAAGAATCCCCAGCGTAAGGCCGAGTCCGGCGCTTCCGGCTCGAGCCAGTGGATCGCCACCTTCGCGAGGCGTTGCCCGAGTCGGACGACCGCCGAGCCCGCGGGGAACGTCATCGGTTCGGAGGAGAGCGTGCACGTGCCGAAGGTCCCGAACGCGTCCTCTACGTTCCCCCCGCGCAGGATCGGAAATCGCCCCTCGAACGGACGGGGCGGCCAGCGCATGCCGCCGCACCGATACCGTTCGACCGTCCCGGTCCAGGTCGCGCTCGTTCGGTCGATCGCGACGCCGTGGGCCGCGAGGACGTCGATCACCTCGGTCCACGAGGGCGGAATGATGTACGCGAGCGGCGGCCGGACGGAGACCGCTATCGTCGCCCCCCGCTCGATCGGGATCGCCTCGTTGTCGGGCACGTGCGAGTAGCGGACGGCGTATCCGCCCGAGACGTCGCTGCGCACCCGCTCGTATTCGTAGCCGAGGAACGGCACCGACTCGGTCGTGCCGCTCTTCGCGATCACGAGCGGGAACGGGTCGGCGTTCGGCCCGTCGATCCCGAGGCGCTCGGCCGCACGGTCCGCGTCCCGGTTCAGGGTCCGGAGCCGGTCGGCGTCCCGCCGGATCGTGCGGAGGAGGCTCGCGAGCAACGCGTAGTTGCCGGTGACCCGGGTCCGATAGTCCTTGAGCATGTGCATCTCGACGAGCAGCGACGGCCGGTTCTCGAGGATCATGTAGCCGGTCGAGAAATGGGGCGGGTCCTCGTTGAACGCGAGGCCGCGCGCCGGGTCGGTGTCGTCGATCAGGAACACCGGTCCGGGAAACGCGAGGTGACCCGCGTCCTGAGCGCCGCGAACGAGTTCGGGCGCGACGACGGCCCGGAGCCACTCGGCCGTCCCCGGATACACGTCGGGCGTGGTGTCGAGTGCGAACGTGATGTCGTACTGGAAATCCGCGCCGTCCGTGACGTGGTCGTCGACGAAAAAATCCGGCTCCCAACGTCGAAGGAGCCCGAGCAGCGCTCGAGTCTCGGGCGCGTCCGCCTTCAGATAGTCGCGATTGAGGTTGAGGTTCGTGCCGTTGGCGCGCCAGCCCGCCGGCACCGGTCCGTTCTGGTTGAACCGGTGGAACTCGGACCGACGCTCGTGCCCGTCGACGTTGTAGACGGGAATGACGAGAACGACGACGCGGTCCAAGACCTCGGCGAGCGAGGGGTCCTCGAGGAGGTCGCGCACGAGGGCGAGGCAGGCGTCCTTTCCGTCCGGCTCGCCGGCGTGGATGCAGTTCTGCACCAATACGACGACCCGTCCCGCTCCTCGCGCCGCTCCGGGCTCGAACAGCCCGTCCTTCGAGACGACCGCGACCGTGAGCTCGCGGCCCTCACCGGAGGTCCCGAAGCGGTCGAGACGAAGGGTTCCCGGGTGAGCGGAGCGGAGCGCGTCGAGGAACGTCCGGGTCGCCGCGAGGTCCGGGGTCGTACGGTATCCGCTGAGCTCGCACGGCGTCTCGGGGGGCGGCATGGCGGGAAGGCGCCGTTCAGTCTTTGCGGTCGGAGATCAGGTACTCGTTCCCGTCGGGGTCGGCGAACGCCGCGCGGTGGAACGTCGCGTTGGGCAGTTCGACCCGGCGCGGTTCCATCGTGATCGTCCCGCCCCGCCGCTGGATCTCGGCGCAGGCGGCGACCGGGTCCGAGCTCCGGAACACCACGCCGGTGACCGTGCCGGGCTCTCTCCCCTCCTCGCCGGGGGCCTGCACGTGCATGCTGAGGATGGTCGGGGAATCGGGCAGCTCGAAGACGGCCCGGTTCGCCTTCTCGTCGTAGCTCTTCTCCTTGAGACCGAGCACGTCCCGGTAGAACAGACGCGCCTTCGAGACGTCCCGAACGTGGACGGTCACGGCGTTGAGGCCGCTGATGAGCTGGGCCATGGGCCGACACCGGTCGTCGAATGTTAACGGCTTCGGCGGCCCCGGGCCGCCCTTCCAGTGCAGAGCGGGAGTATATCGGGGAGGAGGTCGACGACCGGCGGGTCCGTCCATGGGGCTCAGCATCGAGGAGCAGGCAGAGATCCGTCGGGCGGTGGCGGTGGTCGACGACGCCGAGGCCAAGGCCGTTCTTCGGGGGGGTCCTCCGGACCCGGCCCGATTCTGGGCCGAGGACCTCATCGTGAACGCTCCCAGCCACCAGGTGCTGGCCAAAGCCGACCTGCGCGAGCGGCTGCGCACCAAGACGGGTCTCCAGTACGCCTCGTTCGAACGTCACCGTGAGGCGACCGTTGTCCGGCGCGGCTGCGCGGTGACGATGGGGTACGAGGTGGTCGTGCCGAAGGGGGACGCTCCGAATGCGGGCAAGAAGGTCCGGCGGCGCTACACGAACGTCTACTCGCTCGACGAGGGCGAGTGGCACCTGATCGCCCGGCAGGCGACCGAGTTCTCGGTCGAGTAGTCGGCGGTCCCGGGGGGTCCCGACGGGCTCACCCTCCTCGGGGGCGGGCTCGAGTCCGGCCGCGCGAGCGCTCGCGCGGGGGGTGCTTAATCTATCCGGCCCCCTGCCTCGAACGTGGCCGCCAACCGACGCCTCGCGGCGATCATGTTCACCGACCTGGAAGGGTTCACCTCTCGCACCCAACGTGACGAGGCGGGCGCCCTGCGGGCGCTCGAGCAGCAGGAGCGGCTGATCGAGCCGATCCTCCGCGCCCGCCGCGGGCGGAAGGTCAAGTCGACGGGCGACGGGTTCCTCGTGGAGTTCCCCGACGCGCTCGATGCCATCGACGGGGCGGTCGAGCTCCAGCGCGCCGTCCGCGAACACAACACGCGGGAGGGGGGAGAGCCGCTCCGCGTGCGGGTCGGTATCCATCTGGGCGACGTGCAGGAGCGCGACGGGGACATCTTCGGCGACGCCGTGAACATCGCCTCGAGGATCGAACCGCTCGCCGAGGCCGGGGGGATCTCGCTCTCCGCTCAGGTGTTCGACCAGGTGCGCAACAAGGTCGCCTATCGACTCGAGCGGGTCGGTCCGCGGCGCCTCAAGGGGGTGGACGGGTCGGTCGAGGTCTACCGGGTGGTGCTGCCGTGGCTCCGCGACGAGGCGGAGACCGCAGCGACGGCTCTCCCGCGTCTCGCGATCCTTCCGCTGACCAACATCAGCCCCGACCCGAACGACGAGTACTTCGCGGACGGCCTGACCGAGGAGCTGATCTCGACCGTCTCGCAGGTGCGGGGATTGCGCGTGATCTCTCGGACGTCGGTGAGCCCCTACAAGGCGAGCCCGAAGCCGGTCGCCCAGATCGGCTCCGAGCTCGGAGTGACGTCGATCCTGGAGGGGAGCGTCCGGAAGTTCGGCGACCGGTTGCGGATCACGGTCCAGCTGATCGACGTCCCCACCGACGAGCACCGGTGGAGCCAGACGTTCGACCGGAAGATGGACGACGTCTTCGCGATCCAGGCGGAGGTCGCGGAACGGACCGCCGGGGCGATGCAGGTCGAGTTGCTGAGCTCGGAGCGGGCCCACCTACGGGAGCGCCCGACGTCGAACCTCGCGGCCTACGAGAACTACCTGCGGGGGATCCAGGCGTTCCAGCGCACGACCGTCGACCTGACCCCGGAATCGGACGAATCCGCGGTGCGATTCTTCGAGGCGGCGATCCGGGACGACCCTCGGTTCGCGTCCGCCTACTCCGCCCTCGCTTCCCACCTCATCCTCGTGAGCGGCCTGACGCGACCGGCCCGCGAGGTGTTCTCGCGGGCACGCGAGCTGGCGGCGAAAGCGCTCGCGCTGAACCCCCGCCTTTCGGATGCGCACGTCGCGCGGGCCAACGTGGCGATGCAGGCGGACCTCGACTGGGAGACGGCGGAGGCCGAGTTCCGCGAAGGGATCGCGCTCGCTCCGAGCAGCTCGAGCGCCCACCTCTGGTACGGGTTCCTGCTCTCAGTGCTCCAGCGGTTCCCCGAGGCGAAGGCCGAGAACGCGATGGCCGTCGAGCTCGACCCGCTGTGGTTCTACCCGCGACTGCAACAGGCGATGACGTTCGTTCGCACGGGAGAGACCGACACCGCGATCGCGCTCTGCGAGAAGCTGAGCGCCCCCGCCGGGGGGCCGTTCGAGGTACCGTTCCTGCTGGCCGGCCTGTACGCCGCCGTCGGGCGCGACGACGAGGCCCGGCGCATCGTCGAGCCGTTGCGAGGGAGCGAACTGCTGCTCCCCCGGCTGTCCCGAGCGGCCGTGCTGACGTTCCTGGGAGAGCCGGAGGAGGCCCGAGCGCTGCTCGAGCGCTGGGAGCGCGGCACCCTCGGCGGGTACTTCAACGCGGGCGGGGCGGC
>JASHWZ010000046.1 GCA_030043865.1 Thermoplasmata archaeon
GCGAGTGCGCCCAGAGGCCGAGCTCGTAGCTGTTCTGGTCGACGTTGAGCGGAGACTCCGTCGTGATCGAGTCCGCGAGCGCGAACTGGTCGCGGGTGCTGTACGGCACGAGGCTGCCGCCCGAGAAGATCAGCACGACGAGGAACAGGACGCCCGCGGCCACCGCGTAGCGCCGTAAGGGCGTCCGGATCGAGGGACCCCGCGGCGCCCGGGACCCACGTTTCTTCGCCGTCGGCTTCGGGAGGAACCACTGGATCAGCCACCAGCCGACGGCGGGGGCCATGAAGATCTCGCCGTACTCGAGGATACGCTGGGGCAGGAAGCTGAAGGCGGTGACCAGCAGCGGGATCGTGACGATGACCGCGATCAGCGAGAGGATCAGGTTCGGCGTGACGAACGACCGGCGTTCGGTCTTGAGCCACCGACGCAGGGCCAAAAGGGCGATCACGATCAGCAGAAGGTAGGCGAGGTAGCTCCACACGACCTGGTACTCGGGGAACGACGAGCCGACCGACGCCGCCGTGCTGATCGAGAGCTTGAACGGGTGCTGGAGCTCCCCTAAGACGAACTGAAGCGCTGTGACGTTCGCAAGGAAGCTCGGAAGGCTGATCTCGTAGGTGAACACGAGGAGGACGAGGAAATAGACGCCGAACACCGCAAGGCCCCGCGCGGTCTGGAGGCCCCGGAATCGGCGGAAGACGATCCAGAAGAACGCGAGGCCGACGACCCAGGCGGCGAGGATGTACGAGCTCAGATGGTGGCTCACGACGACGAACCCCCCGAACAGAGTCGCTGCGACGAGCACCTCGTTCTGCCAATCGCCCGTCCGGACGACGACGTAGCCGATCAGGAGGAGCGTCAGGGCGAAGAACGGGATGGCGAACTCCGACTGGACGGGGTAGTTGAACAGGATTGAGGGGGTGGCCAGGAACAGCATCACGCTGACCATCCCGACGCGGCTCCCAAGGTAGCGCGAGGCGAGCGCGTAGATCGTCGGGGGCAGGATCAGCAGTCGGAGGATCGGTATCCCCCACAAGAAGGTCGTACCGAGCGGTAGGCCGGTGAACGCGGAGAGCTCGGCGTTGAACACGCCGCTGCCCGGATAATACGCGTAGGCGACGGCCTGGAGCGTGACGTTCCCGCCCGGCACCCATCGGCCGGTTTCGAGAAGGCTGTAGGCGAATTGGAAGTTGAAGATCGCGTCCTGCCCGGAAGGGACGTTGTACGGGATGAACAGCGGGTAGAGCAGGAACACGAGCACGACCGCCGGCAGGACGAACAGCACCTGGGTCCGTCGGAACACCGCGAGGATCAGCGGCGAGGCGACCAGCGTCATCCCGAACACGAAGAGGACGCGGGCGGGAAGGTGGTCGACGGTGGTCGTGTCGCCGAGGAACTTGAAGGCGTAGAGCTGGTAGGCGACGTCGAGGAAGCCGACGAGGCATAGGGCGAGGGCGAGGATCGTCGCCCCCGGCTGGACCCGGTACCTCGGGTCGAGGTCCTCCGGAGGCACGATTTTCGGGGCTTCGTAGGTCGGCTCGACGGACCGGCTCGTCGCGGCCCGGGACCGGGCGGCGGCCGCCGCGGGGTCGACGGCCCCGAGCGGTATGCCCTCCACCGAAGCGGTGTCGGACGGCACGGAATTCGCCATCTACGGGGGAGGCGGATTCGGGGAGGGGGATAACATCCTTACCCTCGGGGCTCCCGAGGCCGAAAACGCCCCTCCGACGCCCGACCGCGGGGAGCGCTCCTCTCAGAGGGGCTTCCCGGCCCTATCCCCGCTGGACAGAGCCGTCGTCGAGCGGTCGGCGCTAGAGCCCCGGGCGGGGCCGGGCCGAGGGCGAGCCCGGACCGCCGTATATCCACTGCAGCCACCCCGCGAGCCAAAGGAAAACGAGCGACGGACCAAGCGCAAGCTCGTCGGCGCCCCGCGACTTCGGGGGCAGCAGGCGGAGCGGAGAACCCTTGGCCCGGTTCCCGCAAAGGAGATGCCCGGTCGGGAGCGGCTCCCCGGCGAGGATCCGTCGCCGGACGTCCCGCAGGTCGATCCCCAGGAACGGTTCGAGCTCCCGCAGCGTCCCGTCGGGGTCGTTCAGGAGGTCCTCGAACTGGATCCTTCGATACCGCGATCGATGGAACAGACCGAGGGACGATGAGGCGAGGTTCATGTAGACCCAGTGCGCCGTCGAGAACGCGGCGGCCGCGAGCCGCGGCCAGGGCGACGGGCCCGAGTCGGACTTGTGGGGCTCGTAGTGCTGCATCATCGAGGAAACGACGCTCCGCCCGTCCCGGACCAGGTGGACGAATCGCACGTCGAACTCCGACGGCGGCAGGAGTGAGTAGAGCCAGCCCCGCCCGGCCCCCTTCGTCGAGTCGATCAGGGTCGTCACCCCGCTTGCCCCAGCGACCAGCTCGACGGACCGTCCTAAGAGGGCCAGGTGTCGGCGGAACGCACGTGTCCCGAAGAGGCGCCCCAGGATCAGCAGGGGTAGCGAACGCCCCGGGGTCTCATACCGGTCGGTCGCCCGTCCGAACGCCTCCAGTTCGCGTCCCGGACCCCATTGGGCCACTACGGTCGACCAGAGCGGGCACTGCTCGACGAGCTGGCCGCAGGAGCAGAACGCGATCGAGGAGCCGACGTACCCCGGCAGGTTGCCTTCTTGGAGTGCCCAGTGGAGATGGCCCAACTCGCCGGTCGATAGTGCGCCCGGAGAGGCGCCCAGGACCGAGTCGAGCGCGGTCGAGCCGCTCCGGCTGCTCCCGAGAACGTAAACGACCTTGATTTTCTGACGGTGGGACGGGTCCGTCACGTCGCGATTCGCAAGCGCACGCCGCACTTCAAGCCTGCGTTTTCGGTCCTAAGAGCGGCCGCCGCGGTCGACGCGCTTGGAGCTCCGAGCGGCGCCGAGGAACGTGGCCCGGCCGTTGGACCGTAGAGCCCGACGGCGGGCCCGCCCGGTCGGGTCTACGCTTCCCGAGCGCCGGGGCGCAGCGCCGCGGGCCGCGTGGTCGAAGCCTCGCCGCTCGCCGGGGCGGACTCGGGCGTTGAGCGGACCCCGAGCGGGCCCGCGGTAGCGTAGAGCAACGCCTTCGAGCGCGCCTGGGGCGTCCCGTGGAGCGCCGTCGCGAGGTTCGTCACGAGCGAGGTCGGAGAGTCGGGGGTGCGTCGGAACCGGTAGCCCCCCGAGCGGTTGGCGACCGGGTCCTCTTCGGACGTCTCGGTGATCGGAGGGACGTAGAGCAGCGCGTGGCTCTGCG
>JASHWZ010000047.1 GCA_030043865.1 Thermoplasmata archaeon
ACGCAGACCAAGGTCCCGCCCGGCGTCAGGGACCGCAGAAGCGTCCCGATTCCGTTTCGTCCCGAGATGTCGCAGATGACATCGTAGCGGTCGGGTCGGCGGGGGAACTCCTCCGTCTCGTAGTCCACGACCGCGTCGGCCCCTACGGACCGGAGCGTCTCGACGTTGGCCGAACGCGTGACGGCAGTCACTCGCGCTCCCATCCACTTCGCGAGTTGGACGGCGAACGTCCCGACGCCGCTGCCCGCTCCGATGATCGCCACGGACTGGCCGGGCCGAACATGGCCGCGGTCCCGGAGCGCCTGGAGGGCCGTGCAGGCGGCGATCCCGAGGGTCGCCGCGTCGTCGAACGAAACACCCTCCGGCTTTTTCGAGAGCTCGCGCTCATCGGCCGCCACGTACTCGGCGAACGACCCGCTGCCGAGGCCGAACACGGCGTCGCCGACCTTGAACCTCGAATCCGGCTTCCGCACCGCGACCACCTCGCCCGCGACGTCGACCCCCCGAATCCTTCGTTTGGGCCTCGTCAGGCCAAACCCGAGCAGGCGACCGACGATCGGTCGACCCGACATGATACGCCAGTCCAAACTGTTCACGGACGCGGAACGCACTCGGAGCAGCACGCTGGTCGCGTCCGGGGTGGGCGTCTCCGCCTCTCCGAGCGTGAGCGTATCGGCCGTTCCGTACCGGTCCTGGACGACGGCCTTCATGACTTCCCCCGGCCCGCGGCGGCGGTCGGTCCGAAAACCGAGCCGACACCCGGCCGACGGAGGTCCGCTGGGACCTCGACGTCTTCACACCGGGCGGCCCGGTTCTCGGATCCGTGCGATCTCCACCCGCCGGTCGGGCTAGCCCCGAGGACGCCCGTTTCTTCCGTCACGCGGACCCTCGCATATGGTAAAGCAGTGAACTACTTAATGCTTGACCATACAGCAATGGTCTTAATGGAGTGCGGCCTGGGGTCCGAGACGAACCGGCTGCGTAGGAGGCCCACAATGTCTCTCCACCGACCCAAGCCCGCCTCGCCCGGTGAACGCCGGCCGGTGCGAGAGTCGCCGCCCAGCCCCGGTACGGTCTTTCGTGCGATGAACTTGGCCAGCCGCCGGATGCCCCACTACTTCGACAAGGCGTTCGGGCTCATCGACCTGAGACTCACCGAATTCTCGGTACTCGAACAGTTGTCCGAATCCGGTCCGACGCCCATGGTCCGGCTGAGCAACGAGAACCTGGTCACGAAGGCGGCGATCACCGCGATCATCGACGCGATGGAAACAAAGGGTCTGGTCCGGAGAATGAGAGATTCCTCCGACCGAAGGGTGGTGAACATCGAGATGACGGCCGCCGGCAAGAAGCTGTTCGCCGTGGCAAGGCGGCGGCATAAGGAGATCGTCGCTCGATTCGTTGCCTCGTTGGAGCCCGACGAGACGCGGGCGCTGATCCGAAGTTTCGAGAAGCTGATGAAATTCATGGACCAGGCGCCCACGTGAGTTAGGTCTGCGCGCGGGGGGCCCGTTCGGCGGGACCCGTAGGACGAGACTTGACGCGGAACCGGAGCACGGGCGTCGTGTCCGAAGTTGGCACGTCTCCCCCTGGACAGCCCGTCGGGTAGAGTCCGATCGCGTCCCCGATGAAAGGTACTCCCGACGAGGGACGAGTCTTCGTGTCCGGCGGGCGATCGGGCCGTCGGGATACGGCCCTCCGTCGGCTCGCGGAGGTCGCGAACCTTGACGGATCAACCCGCACTGCGGCAGCCGCGCCCGACCGCGCGGTGGCAATCCGGACGCCGGTCGTCCCCGACAGTCGGCGAACGAGGACGCGCGAACGGGGCCACACGCACGTCGACGGCGAAATCGTCAATTTTCCGACCTTTCATATAGCTACAATCCTCGTCGGCGGTGCCATGACGAGCTTTCGACCCGGCCGAAGAGCGTACTGGCTGCTGCCGATCGTACTGGCCCTCTGCGCGGTGATGGTGCTCCCCGGGGCAACGTTCGCGGCCTCCGCGGCCAGCCCCGGGAACCCGATCGCCACGGCGGAGGGGGTCGCATCTCCGGACGCGGGCGCGACAAATCCGACGCTCCATCTTCCCGCGGTCGGAGCCTCGGCGAGTCCCCTCCCCTCTTCGACCACGTCCGTCACCTCGGCGCTGAACGGAGTTTCGTTCTCTCAAGACCCATCCAACGAATTCGGCCCGGCCGCTTCTTCGGCCAGTTCCGTGAAACTCCCCTCCGATCTCGCGAACGTTCCCTGGGCCCAAGCGATCGAACACCCCGTCCCCGGCGTCACTCCCACCACCTCGTTGCCGAACCTGGGGATCCTCGAGCACCCGATGAGTTCGGTCGACGGTCAGGTGAGCCCCGGCTACGTCGCGCAGCCGGCGCCCCTCGGCCTCGCGGACTACGGTCTCGGCGCTCAGACCTACGCGTACAACACCTCGCACATCGCCGGGGTCGTGACGTTCAACGCGCCGCCGAACGCGTCCCAGCCGGGTGGCCAAGGCGTCGTAGAGACCTCGCTCGGGGGACAGCACGAGGGGTACGTGGGAAGCCTCTACGAATTCGGGGTTCAGCTGAATACGGTCGCCGTGAACCTCACGATCCCCGGCACGGACGACGAGGGATACGCCTGGCTCCAGAACGTCGTCAACTGGAACGACTCCGCCCTCCACTTCGTGCAGGATACCTGGAACTTCAGTCTCGACTCGGACGCCTACCTCGCGCAGAACTCCCTCTACTCCGCCTGCGACAACGACACGGCCGGGGCGAACTACATCCTGGACGTGTACGGCGGCGTCCTCCAATGCGTGGGCGGTTCGATCCCGCTCAGTCCGTCGGACTATCCCGTGACGCTGACGCTGTACAACAACGTGACCACCAACGCGCAGGAGCGCTCCGAGGTCAGCTACGGGTACAGTCTGCTCGAGTCCGGCACCGGGAGTTACCTCTCGGGCGTGATCTCCACGGTGGTGTTCAACAACACCGACCCGTCCTGGCAAGCCCCGGCGCCTCCTCCGAACGTCCCCGGCAACAGCGTCGACGGATTCGCGGTCACCCCGACCTTCGGCCCGAACGACGGCTTCCTCCTCGACGCCGAGATCGACCTCGTCGGCGGGATCGGCGGTGACAACGCTGTCTTCCGCGCGCTCAACGGGAGCCTGCAGCTCCAGTACTCGAACGAGTCGGCGGGCGGGTGGCAG
>JASHWZ010000048.1 GCA_030043865.1 Thermoplasmata archaeon
TCGGCGGAAAGCTGCTTGATGAGGCGGTACGCCTCGACGCGGCTCACCGCGGAGAGCCGCGCCAGCTCGCTCGCCGTCTGCGGACCGGTCCGGCATGCCGCGAGGTAGACGCGGGCGCCCTTCTCCGGCACGCCGTGCTGAGCGAGAAGATCGCGTAGGTCGGAGCCCGGCCGCCCCACGGGTTGACGAGCCGGCGGGGGGTTAAAAGAGTGCCCGCGCGACGGCGATTGCCGTCAGAGCGCGGCCTGGAAGTCCTCGATCGTGAGCGTGTACGGCGCGTCCGCGCCGCCGGGCCGACCCTTCAGGACCTCACGGGCGAGGAGCCAGTAGACGGTCGCGAGCGCCACCCGCCCCTTGTTGTTCGCGGGGATCACGAGGTCGACGTTCCGCGTTTCGTTGTTGACGTCGCAGAGCCCGACGACCGGGATGCCGATCGACACCGCCTCGCTGAGCGCCTGCTGGTCGGTCGCGGGGTCCGTGACGAGCAGGACCTTCGGCTCGAAGTACTCAGCGAGGTTCGGGTTCGTGAGGCAGCCGGGGACGAACCGCTCGGCGAACGAGACCGCGCCGGTCGCCTTGGCGAACACCCGGACCGGTTTCTGGCCATACTGGCGCTGGGAGACGACGAGGATCCGGTCGGCGGGGTACCGGTTCAGGAACTGAGCCGCGAAGCGGATGCGACGGTCGGTCTCCCGCACGTCGAGGACGTGCAGTCCGTCGAACCGGACCTTGTAGACGAAGCGGCGCATGCTCGCCGACTTCTGCTGCGTCCCGATGTGGACGCCCGAGGTCAGGTACGTCTCTTCGGGGATCAGGAGCTCGCCGGGACGGATGTCCTGCCCGTCCGTGTCGGCGACCCGTTCCTCCGCGACGACAGCGTCCTCGGCCATCCGGCTACCCTTCCGCGGCGCGGCGGAGCCGCAGGAGTTCATTTAGCTTTGCCACCCGCTCGCCGCCGACCACGCCGCATTTCAGCGCCCGGGCGCCCGAACCGAGCGCGACGTGGGCGAGCCACCCCTCCGGAACCTCGCCGGAGCGATGCGAGGTCACCGTCGCGAGGTCATGGGACCGGCAGAAGTCGACGGTCGCGAGCGTGTCGGTCAGCGTCCCGACCTGATTGACCTTGATGAGCACCGCGTTCGATGCGTGCTGGTTCTCCCCGCGCGCGACGCGCCGGATGTCGGTGGTGTAGATGTCGTCACCGACCACGAGCGCCTTCGCCCCGACCGCTCGGGTCACGGCGGAGAACCCGTCGAACGCCTCTTCGTCGAGCGGGTCCTCGAGGTACCGCAGACCGTACCGATCGACGAGCTCCCCGACGTAGGCGACCTGTTCCTCGGGCGTCCGCGCGCGGTCCCGGTAGCGGTACGTTCCGTCCCGGAAGAACTCGCTCGCCGCGAGGTCGATCCCGGGGTGCACCTCCGTGCCGAGCTCGTCGCGGGCCTTCGCGCAGGCGGCGACCAGCAATTCGAGCGCCGCCTCGTTCCCGAGCGGGGCGACCCACCCACCCTCGTCCCCTCGACCGAGCGCGATCGTGGGGAGGCGTCGATGGAGCTCCTCTCCGATCCAGGCGTGGACGCGGATCGCGGCCCGCACCGAGCGATCGGGGTCGGGGTCCGTCGCGTACGCGATGAACTCTTGGAACTCGGGCCCCCCGATCGCGTGCACCCCGCCGTTCATGCAGTTCCCGACGATCGCGGGGAAGGATCGGCCGTCGATGCCCGGCCGGGCGATGACCTTCCAGAGCGGTCGGTGCGTCTCCTCGCCGACCGCCATCGCCGCGGCGACCGAGATCGCCGTCGCTGTGTTCCCCCCGATCCTCGAGAAGTCGGGGGTCCCGTCGATCGTGTGGAGCGCCCCGTCGACCGCGCGCTGGTCGCTCGCGTCGACCCCGACGAGCGCGGGGAGCACCGCGGCGCGCGCGGTCGCGATCGCCTCGGCGACCCCGCCGGCCGGGAACGCCCGGACCTCGTGGGCGCCGGTGCTCGCACCGCTCGGGGCCCCCGCGCGCGCGTGGGCGCCCGAGTCGAGGACGACCGTCGCTTCGACCGTGGCGCGCGCGCGACTATCGAACAGGGGGTCGAGGGTGACCGACGCGATCCGACTCACGGGCCCTCCACGAACTCCACGAGGACCCCACCGAACGCGGACGGGTGGGCGAAGCCGACCCGACGGCCCCGAGCGCCCGGCCGCGCCCGTTCGTCGACCACGCGCCCTCCGCGTCGCCGGACCTCGTCGAGCGCCGCGTCCACGCTCGGCACGGCGAAGGCGAGGTGGTGGACTCCCGGCCCCCGGCTCTCGAGGAACTTCGCCACGGGCGAGCTCGGGTCGGCGGGCTGGACGAGCTCGATGTGGGTCTCGCCGACCGCGACGAAGGCGACCCGTACCCGGTTCGAGGGCACGTCCTCCGGTGGGGCTTCCGGGTCGCCCACCAGCGGCCGCCACCGCTCGACCGCCTGGGCGAGGTCCGGTACCGCGACGCCGACGTGGTCGAGCTTCAGTGGAGCACCCCCTCAGAAGGCGCGCGACGGGTGGTGCTCCCCGAACAGTCGTCGCCAGACATCGGCGATCTCGCCCAGGGTCGCCCCCGCCCGGACGCCCGCGAGCACGAGGGGCATCACGTTCTCTCCCGCGCTCGTGCCGCGCTCGAGCCGCTCGAGCGCCGCCGCGGTCGCCGCCGCGTCGCGCTCCGACCGCCAGCGTCGGACCGACCGGACCTGACGCCGCTCCTCCGCCGGCGAGACGCGTTGCACCGCGACGCCGCGACCCCCGACCTCGGGGAACAGCGTGAAGCGCGGATTGCCCTCCACGTACTCGTTCACGCCGACCACGACGTCCTCCTTCGCTTCGCGGGCGCGCGCCGTGCGGTACGCCTCCCGGGCGATCTCGGCCGCGAAGAACCCCCGCTCGATGGCGGGCAGCGCGCCTCCCATCTCGCCGATGCGGGCGAGGTACTCCCGGGCCTCGCGCTCGATCCGGTCCGTGAGGTACTCGATCTCGTAGGCTCCGCCGAGCGGGTCGGCGGTGTTCGCGACCCCGGACTCCTCGGCGAGGATCTGCTGGGTCCGGAGCGCGAGACGCGCGGACGGTTCGGTCGGCAGGCCGAGCGCCTCGTCGAGGGCGTTCGTGTGGAGCGACTGCGTACCCCCGAGGACGGCGGCGAGCGCTTCCAGGGTCGTGCGGACGACGTTGAGCTCGGGCTGCTGGGCGGTGAGGCTCGAGCCCGCGGTCTGGGTGTGGAAGCGCAGCTGCTTCGACCGGGCGCCGCGGGCATGGAACGTCTCCTCCACAACCGACGCCCAGAGCCGGCGCGCCGCCCGGAACTTCGCGATCTCCTCGAGGAAGTTCCGGTCGGAGGAGAAGAAGAACGAGAGGCGGGGCAGGAACTCGTCCAAGTCGAGCCCCCGCTCCTGGACCGCGCGGACGTACGCCATCGCGTTCGCGATCGTGAACGCGACCTCCTGCACGGCGGTCGCCCCGGCTTCGCGCATGTGGTAGCCCGAGACCGAGATGTAGTTCCACTGGGGCATCTCCCGCGTCGCGAACTCGATCAGGTCGACGGCGAGCCGCAGCGACGCGACCGGCGGGTAGATGTACGTGCCCCGCGCGACGTACTCCTTCAGGATGTCGTTCTGCACCGTCCCGCCGAGCCGGGCGCGCGGGACCCCGTTCTCCTCGGCCACGGCGACCAGGAGCGACGTCAGGATCGGGGCGGTCGCGTTGATCGTCATCGAGACCGTCGCGCGGTCGAGCGGAAGGCCCCGGAAGAGCGTGCGCATGTCGCCCAGCGACGCGATCGGCACGCCGCACCGGCCCACCTCTCCGACCGCACGGTCGTGGTCGGAGTCGTAGCCGTTCTGCGTCGGGAGGTCGAACGCGACGGAGAGACCGGTCTGGCCCCCGGCGAGGAGGAAGTGGAATCGGCGGTTCGTCGCGGCGGCGCTCCCGAAGCCGGAGTACTGCCGGAACGTCCAGAGCCGCCCGCGGTACATCGTCGGCTGGATGCCGCGGGTGTACGGAGGGCTACCGGGGTAGCCGATCCGCTGAAGGAACTCCGCCTCCGGGTCTTCCGGAGGTCCCACCAGGAGCGGCAGACGTCCCCCCTCCGCCTTCGGGCCGATCGCGGCGCGGGCATCGGCCTCCCACCGCTCGCGACCGCGAACCGGCGGCTTGACGGGCCGGCGAGAACGGGCCATCGGCCTCGAACCGGGGGGACGCTATTAATCGGTGTCGCGGCGGCCGAGCAGCGGGTAGAGCCGGCTCAGGTCGAGCTCGGCCCAGGCGACCGGCACCGGCACGCCGATCCCGGTGAGCACCTCGGGGTGCACCTCGCCGAGCTCGGCGACCGGCTCGCCGGCGACCCGGACGCGCGCGGCCCGTCCGGCGATCGTCCCCGGCAGGTCGGCGGGCTCGCGAACGGCGACGATGTCCACCGACCGGAGGAGGTAATCGACGATCGACGCCGCGTCCGCGAAGCCGGCGGTCTCCCGGGCGATCACCACCCCCGCATGGTAGCGGGTCTCCCCGCCCGTCTCGTGCTCCGGCGCGCGGGCCACGACCGGCCCGACCTCCCCGACCGCCTGGGGATATCCGTGGCGCGTGTTGTGCGCGAGGAGCTCGAGGTGCGAGAGCAGGAGGCGGTCCCGTACGTACGCGAACTCGCTGGACGGCGGGTTCGCGATGCGGATCGGGCTCGCCCCTCGGATCCGGGCGACCGCGTCGGACGGGACGAGCAACGAGGTGTACGGCGCCGCGAGGCCGAGCCCGAGGAGCTCTGTCGCGACCTGTTGTCGGAAGCGCGCTTCGGGCCGGCGCCGGCCCCGCGTCCGGCTCGGCGGCACGATGCCGTCCCGGGGGTCGACCGCCTCCGCGAGGATGACGTCCTCCGCGACGTCCACGCCGGTGAGAAGGTCGGGCCGCCACGGCGACGCCTCGACCGTCCATCCGCCCGGATGCGGGTGCGCCCCGAACCGACACCGCGCGAGCCGGCGTTCGACCTCGGCTGCGGTATACGAGGTTCCCGCGAGCGAGCGCAACGCTTCCGAGAGAAGGTCGAGCCGGCGGGGAAGGAAGACGTCCCGCCCGTCCGCGACGACGGTCCCATCCGAGGTTCTCGCGACCGGAGCGACGTGCCATCCCCGGCTGAGGAAAACGACGAGGAGCGACCCGAGCATCTCGCGGACCGTGCGGTCCCGGACGCCGGTTGATTCGAGCAAGAGCCGACGGTCCCCGACGCGCGCCTCCCCGCCGGTCCGGCTGTTGAGCAGCGGTGGAAGGCTGAGGATCGTCCCCTGCGCGTCGCGGAGCGTGAGGCATGCGTCGCCGACGCGCCCGAACGCTCCGTACCGTTGGGCCAGGGGGTGCTCCCGGAAGAACTGCGGAGCCCCGACCTCCTCCGACCCGTCGAGGGGGACGAACCGCACGTTCGCCACCGGCTCGAGCGCGTAGCGGAACGGCGGCACCAGCCGGTCGTACGGGTAGATCCCCAAGCTCGCCGCTCGCCGTCCGCGGCCGACGGTCGCGTGCAGCAGCTCCTGGAACCGGACCGCCTCCTCGAGGAGACCCGCGTCGAGCACCGAGCCGTCGGGGGCCGTGACCAAGACAGCCGCGATGGACGGACGGATCGGGCGGACGGAGCCGTCGGCCTCCACCGACAGCGCCGCGGGCACCTCGTCGGCCACCCGTTCGCGCACGAGCCCCTTCGCCGCACCGGTTGCTCCCTGGAGGTACAGCCCGAGGCCCCCCTCGGAAAGTAGGTCGAGGCGGTCGGGCGTCACGGAGATCGTCAGCGTCTCCGGGTCGTGCGACTCGAGGTCGGCCTTCGAGATCGAGAGGAGTTCCTCGAGCGCGCGGTCGGAGAGCGGCTCAGGGAGCAGCGAGAGCACGCGCTCCCGCCGGAGCACGGATTTCGGCACGCGCTAGGCCCCCCGTCCTTCGAGCCGAGCGAGGTCGTCGTCGAACAGCTCGCGGAAGTCGTTTCGCCCGAGGGCGACCAGCGCCAGCCGGCCGATCCCGATCCCCCACGCAGCCACTGGCACCTCAACGTTCAGCGCCCGGGTGAGCTCGGGGCGGAAGATCCCCCCGGGGAACACCTCGATCCACCCGAGGCGAGGATGACGTACGTACCCCTCGATCGACGGCTCGGTGAACGGGAAATAACTGGGTCGGATCTTGAGCTCCCGGACTCCGATCGCCTCGGTGAGCGAGCGGAACATCCCGACCAGGTGGCGAAGGGTCGTTCCCTCCTCTCCGAGGACCCCTTCGCATTGCGTGAACTCGACCCCGTGCGAAGCGTCGACCTCCTCGCGACGGAAGTTCCGGTCGAGCGAGAACATCCGGAACGGCGGCTTCGGTCGCCGGGCCAGGAACCGGGCGGAGACGGCGGTCGTCTGCGATCGGAGCACCGGACGGGCGGCCACCTTGAGATCGTACGGGCCGCCCCACCCCGGACCGATCGGCGTGTCTTCGCCCGGCAGCGGTCGACCTTCGTGCACGGCCGCGACGCGCGCGACCAGGTCCTCGGCCGGCAGATGTCCCTCGATGCCCTCGAGGGAGAGGGCGTCGTGGATCGATCGTGCGGGGTGGTCCTGCGGCATGAACAGGACGTCGTCGTTCCAGAACTCGGTCTCGAGCAGTGGACCCTCGGCTTCTTCGAACCCGAGGCCCACGAGGATCTCTTCGAACTGCTCCAACCAGGCGACGTATGCGTTCGGGCGCGCGCCGGTGAGGAACGGTACCGGCGCGCGGACGTCGTACGGCCGGAACGGCCGGTCCTTCCACACTCCGGAGCCGAGGATCGCGGGTGTAAGCGCTCCCAGCCAATCGGCCTCGGACGCCGCGAGCGGGAGGCGGCGGCCCTCTTCGGACGGAGCCCACCGCTTGATCGAACGCCGCTCAGTGCGCACGAGCCCGCGACGCTCGAGGGCGGCGACGATCGCCTCGTCGACCTCCTCCTCGCCGTTCGCCACCTGTTTCAGCACGACCTCGTCGGGCAAGAGCGCCTCCGACGGCCGGGACTCCCGGAGGCGGAACGGGACGCCGTCCTCGAGGTACCCGCGGCGCCGCAGGATGCCGACGGCGGCCGACCGTTCCTCGTCGTTCAGCCCCTCCGCGGCCGCCGCGTCCGGAGCGAGCGTTCCACCGTGCCGTTCGAGCGCCGCGAGGAACCGGCGCTCCGGAAGCCCGTGGGCGAGGGCGTCCTGCCCGCGCGGCGTGAGTCGCCGCAGCGACTCCGGCTCCTCCTCGACGACCACGAGGTGCTTCGCGCGCAGCCGCTGCAGGCTCCCCCGGAGCTGGTCGATGGCGATCCCGCTCTGCCGGGCGAGTTCTTCCTCCTCCACGGGGGGCTGCGGGGCATCGCGGAGTGCGACCAGCACCGAACGCTCGGGCCCCGACAGCGCGACCGGGGCCGCCCCGTCCGATGCACCGTCCGATGCATCGGGCACGGCGGCGACCAAGAGGGCGCGCGATTTAGACTTTCTCCGCCGCGGAGGGGGTCGGCGCCCGGGGCACGGGAGGGGTCAGTACGCCGGACCCGACGGAGGAGGTTCCGGTGTCGACGGGGGCGGCGACGGGGCCGGCGTCGCGGGCGTGGAGGGGGGCGGAGCCGAGGTCGACGGAGGCGGCCCGGAGGCCACCGGCGGGGGTGAAGACCCCGTCGCGGAGACGGCCGCGCCCGACGACCCGAACCTCGTCAACTTCGGGGGATGGCGTCCGAGGATCCCGCCCACGGTGATGCAGACGGCCATGATCACGACGAACAGGATCACGTTGTACGGGTAGACGGCGAGGTAGGCGAAGCTCGGGACGAAGCCGAGCAGGTTCACGCTCACCGACGTCGAGACGTTCCCGTAGTAGCCTCCGCCGGTGATCGCGGCCGTCGCGACCGCGCTCGCTCCGAGGTAGCAGTAGGGCACGGTGAAGCGGGCGACGACCCCACCCGAGGCGTTCGTGAGCGGGGTCTCGAGACCGAACGTTCCCGAGCAGGGCCCGCCGACACCGCCCGAGCTGAGGTAGAGGACCACGTTGACCCCGGTGAGCGGCGCGCCGCTCGAGTAGTTCGCTACGGCCGCGCTGACCGTCACCGTCCCGCCCGGGGCGACCGGCGAGGGCGAGGCGACGACCGTCAGATTGACGAAGCTCGCCACGAAGTGCTCGTACAGGTAGACGCCCTCGGGCGAACCCCATCCGGTCGCGGTGTCCCAGCCCGGGTCGGCCGCGCCGAGGCAGTTGCTGCCGGTGGTGATGTCGTGGAACGGTGGGTCCACGAGCGTCGTGTTGGCGCCGAGGGCGTAGATCTCGGGGGTGAGGAAGCCGAAGTTCGTGCCGTGCAGCGCGTCCATCTCCGTGACCATACCGGCCCAGAGCGGCGTCGCGAAGCTCGTACCCGCGCCCGCCGCGTTCTGGCCGTCATAGTACATGTAGTTGTACCCGGCCGTGGCGGCGACGTCGGGCATCCCGCGGTGTCCGTTCGCCGAGATCGGGGCCGCGGCGCTGCCGACCAGCTGCCAGGACGGAGCGGAGAACTGCGCCGAGAATCCGCCGCCGCTCTCGGACCAGGCGGACTCGCTGAACCCGGTGATCCCGCCGAGCGTGCCGCGCTGGAGCGCGACGGAGGTGCCGCCCACCGCGACGACCTGGGGGGAGGCGGCTGGGTATTCCGGTTGGACGCCCCCCTGGCAGCCGGCTTCGGCGTCCCCCCCGAGGTCGCCGGTCGCCGCGAACAGCGTGATCTTCTCGTGCGCGGCCACGGCGAAGTCCGACTCGAAGGCGTTCGAGAGCGTCGGGTCGGCGCCGTCGGCGGAGCCGAACGACATCGAG
>JASHWZ010000049.1 GCA_030043865.1 Thermoplasmata archaeon
GGACCTACAACTCGAACCCGCTCGCGATGGCCGCCTGCCTCGCGTCGCTCGACCACATCTTGACCGAGGAGGCGCTCGAGCGGTCGTCGGCGCTCAACACCCGGCTCGCACGAGGTTACGCCGAGGTGTTCGACGACGCCGGGGTCACCGCCCACGTCTCGTCGGACGGGGTCTCGGGGACCGTCTACTTCACGGACCACCCGGTCCGCAACTGGCGCGACTTCCTGACGGTCGACGGGGACCGCTCGATGCTGTACTACTACCGGTCGCTGAATCGGGGCCTCATCCCCTCCGGGACGGGGCCGGATGAGCAGTGGACGATCTCGGTCCAGCACACGGAGAAGGACGTCGACCGTCACCTCGAGATCCTCGCGACCGTGGCCGAGCAGCTCACGGGCGCTCCGCAGCCTGGGGAGATCGAGGAGTCGGTCTAGGGCTCGACGGACCCTACGGCGGGGGCTCTTCTGCCGGTGCGAAGACGACGAGGAGCACGAGTTCCTCCGCGACCGAGTGGAACCGGTGCGGCCGTCGCGCCGGGACGAACAGGACATCCCCCGGCCCGACGGCGTGATCCCCGTCACCGTTCTGGAACCGTCCCCGTCCCCGCACGACGTAGTACACCTCGTCCTCGGTGTGCGGGGTCTGCCGGTCGGTCGCGCCGGCGGCGAGGACGTACGTCCCGACGCTCATCGTCGGGACCCGGAGGAACTCCGAATAGCCCCCCGCGTGACGTGCCTTCGCGGCCTCCGTCTCGACCTCCGTCATCGCCCGGCCGTCGCCCAGAGTCACGGAGGAACATATCGGCCGCGAGGATCGGCGCCGTCCCCGCACGACGAACCGCTAAATTTTCGCCGTCCTATCGGAGCCCGTGACTTCCTCCGCGGGACGCCGGAAGGCGTCGGTCGGTCGCGCGAACAGAGAAGCGGTGCCCGACGGCACGACCCCGGACGGGGCGTCGTATTGGGATCCCTCGGTGCTGCGGACCGAGCTCGACCGCCTGTTCTATCGGAACTGGCTGTGCGTGGGCCGGGAGGAGGAGCTCGCCCGTCCGGGGGACTTCGTCACGCGCGAGGTCGGTCTCGAGAGCGTCCTGCTCGTTCGAGCGACGGACGGTCGGGCCCGTGGGTTCTACAATCTCTGTCGGCATCGTGGGACACGTCTCGTGGAAATGTCGCACGGCGAGGCCGCTCGCTCGTTCCTCTGCCCGTACCACGCCTGGTCGTACGACCTCGAGGGCCGGCTGATCGGAGCGCCGCACATGCCCGGCACCGAGGAGTTCGACCGCGCCGAGTACGGGCTCCATCCCGTCCGCGTCGCGAGCGCGGGGGGATTCCTCTGGGCGAACCTCGACCCCGGCGGTCCCGACTTCGCGACGGCGCTCGGTCCGTTTCTCGCGAAGTTCGAGCGGCTGCCCCTCGCCGACCTCCGCCGCGGGGCCCACCAGGAGTACGAGGTCGAGGCGAACTGGAAGATCCTCGTGGAGAACTTCTCCGAGTGCTACCACTGCGCGCCGGTCCACCCGGGCCTCAATCGGATCACCCCGTACCTCTCGGGCGCGAACGACGCCACGTTCCACCCGCCGCGGGGCCGGTCGCTGTTCGCCGGCGGGTACATGGAGCTCACGCGGGACTACCAGTCGATGACCCGGACCGGGTACACGGACCGACCCCGGCTCCCCGGCGTCCGTGCCGAGGACGCCCGGCGGATTTACTACTACGTCGTCTTCCCGAACCTGTTCTTCAGCCTGCACCCGGACTACCTGATGGTGCACCGGTGCTGGCCGGTCTCCCCGACGCACTCCCGGGTCGAGAACGATTTCTACTTCGCGCCCGCGACGGTCGCCGCTCCGGGGTTCGACCCGAGCGACGCGGTCGGCATGTGGGACGAGATCAACCGGCAGGACTGGCACGTCTGCGAGCTCGCCCAGGCCGGGATGAGCTCCCGGGCGTGGACCGGTGGGCGGTACAGTTCGAAGGAGACGCTCGTCCGGGACTTCGACGCGTTCGTCCGCGAGGAGCTCGCGCGCGGCGCGTCACCTCGGCAGCGACGGTAGGTCCTCGAGGATCGCCTGCGCGGCGTTGTGGCCGGGCGCCCCGGTGACGCCGCCCCCGGGGTGGGCGGCCGAACCACACAGGTAGAGGCCCTGGACCGGGGTTCGGTAGCGGGCCCAGCCGACGATCGGGCGATAGCCAAAGATCTGGTCCGGCGTAATGCTGCCCTGGAAGATGTTGCCGCCGGTCATACCGAGCGTGCGCTCGATGTCGAGCGGCGAGACGATCTGCCACTCTTTCACGACCTTGCGGATGTTCGGCGCGAACTCGGCGTAGGTGTCGAGGATCCGCTCCGCGGCCTCCGGCTTGAAGTCGTCCCACGAGGACTCCTGGAGGTCGTAGGGCGCGTACTGGACGAAGCAGGTCATCACGTGGTGACCCTTCGGGGCCATCGAGCGGTCGGCCACGCTCTGGATCTCGCAGTCGAGGAACGGGCGGCTCGAGAACCGTCCGTACTTGCCGTCGTCGAAGGCGCGCTCGAGGTACTCGGTGGACGGGCAGATCTCGATCGCCCCCGCGTGGTGCGGACCCGGGGTCTTCGGGGCCGCCGGGAACTTCGGGAGTCCGTCGAGGCGGGCATTGAACTTCAGGGCCGCCCCTCGGCTGCGGATCCGCTGCACGTCGCGGACGACCTCGGGCGGGACCGCGTCGCGGGGGAGGAGCTCGAGGTACGTGTGTTGGGCGTCGACGCTCGACGCGACCGCCCGGCTCTCAATGAACTCGCCGTTCTCGAGCGTCACGCCGGTCGCGACCCCGTCGCGCACGTTCACCGCGCGGACGGACGCGCTCGTCCAGATCCGGGCGCCGAAGTGGTGGGCCGCCGCCGCCATCGCTTCCGTGATCCGGCCCATCCCGCCCTTCGCGAACCCCCAGACCCGACGCCGGCCGTCGATCGTCCCGATGTTGTGGTGGGCGAGCACGTAGGCGGTCCCGGGGGTCCTCGGCCCGACCATCTCCCCGATGACCGCGTTGGTCGCGAGCACGGCCTTGAGCTCGTCCGACTCGAACCACTCATCGAGAAGGTCCTGGGCGGAACGCAGGAACAGGTTCCGCACGAGCGCCTCGACCTCGGGGCCGGGGAACGCCGCCGCGAGCTCCCCGAGGGACGCCGGGGGCGCGAGGAGGAGCGGCTGAATGAGCGCGAGCACCCCGTCCCAGTACTCCTCGTACTTGGGGTAGGCACGCGCGTCTCGGGCGGAGAACTTCGCGATCTCCTTCTGGCTGCGCTGGGTATCGCTGTAGAGCGAGAGGCTCCGCCCGTCCGGGAACGGGCAGAACGCCTGCGGCTCGAACAGGATCGTCTCGTAGCCGAACCTCGCGAGCTCGAGGTCGGCGACGATCTCGGGGCGCAGGAGCCCGGCGACGTAGGAGAACGTGTTGACCCGGTAGCCCGGCCACGGCTCTTCGGTGATCGCGGCCCCGCCGACGAACGCGCGACGCTCGAGCACGACCACACGGGTGCCCGCTTTCGCGAGGTACGCGGCCGTGACGAGGCCGTTGTGGCCCCCGCCCACGATCGCGACGTCGAAGTCCGCCATGGGGCTCCCGGAGCGGGCACGGGACCGGCCCATATGCCCCCGTCGCCGCCGCCCTAGGCCACCGCTCGGTCGCGCAGCGATACGGAATGGGTTCACCAGGGCTGGGGACACCCCCGGCCCCGGTATCGAGGCGCGCCGCGCTAGGCCGGAGCCCGCTCGGTCGTTGCCTCGGAGTCCGACTCGTTCTCCCCGGGGGTACGGAACCGCCGGAGGGTCCGAGCCAACCGTGCGAAGAGCCCCGGGCGCTTACCGGCGACCGGCGCTTCCTCCACGCTGGCCAGGACCCAGCGGTAGTCCTCGTCAGGGAATTCGTTGGAGGCGAACTCCCTAGCTTGGAACCCCCGAAGGAGAGAGTCGGAGCCCTGGCGGGCTTGGACGTTCTGCCACGTCGCCATTGTCTCCCTCCTCGGTCATGGGTGCCCATTACGACCCGTGGCCGGTATTAATAGAAGCCGTTAGCGAAGCAAGCAAAAACGGACCATAGACTATGGAGATTTGACCCGGCCAACGTCATATGTCGGTCGGCGCCCCGATGTAGCCCACAGAGCTACAACCGTGTCCCTTCGGGGCGATCGCCGATACCGTCGGCAGCGGTTTAGGTCCCCCCTCGTTCCGGGAGTCCGAGGGATGGCCGCCGACCAGGTTTTCACGTCGTTCCCTGAGTTGGTCACGAAGCAGACCCGGCTCCGCTCGCTTCGGGCGGACGATGCTCCCGGGGTCTTCGCGTGGAAGTCCGACCCCCAGGTCACGGACGCCTACGGCGTCGACTCGTACCGCGACCTGGGACAAGCGACCGCGTGGGTCGCCCATCGGCTCCAGGACTTCCAAGAACGGAACGGGATCATGTGGCTCGTGGCGGATGCCACCACGGACGCCCCGCTCGGCTCGATCTGCCTGTGGCACTTCGACGAAAGGTTTCAAAGTGCGGAGCTCGGCTACGAGCTCGGTCGACCGTCGTGGGGACGGGGACTCGCGACCGAGGCCGCGGAGGCCGTCGTCCGCTTCGGCTTTTCGGAGCTCCGGCTCCACCGAGTCGAGGCGTGCCCACTCGCGGGGAATACCCCGTCGATCCGCGTCCTTCAGAAGGTCGGGTTCACGCTCGAGGGGACGCTGCGCGAGCGGGTGCGCGTCGGGGACCGGTTCGTGGACCAGCTCTACTTCGGGCTGTTGGGGCGGGAGTGGCGAGCGCGCGCCCAACTCTAGGCCGCGTCCGAGACCTCCGTTCGTCACGGCTGAACTCGGCCCGAGGGAGAGGTGCTCCCGGCGGGATTTGAACCCACGTTGGAGGGTTTCCTCGACGCCGACTCGGCGTCTCGAAGGCCCTCTATCCTTGACCGGACTAGACTACGGGAGCAGCACCGGCGCGAGGCACATCGCCCCTTGAAGGGTTCCCTCCGCTAGCGGCGGCGGGAAAGTCGGCGGACGAGGGACTCCGGGGTCGCGAAGAGCACCTTCTCGAGCTCGGCCTCGACCACCCCGGCGCCGAGCGCGATCCGTCGGGCCTGCTCTAACGGCACCAGTTGATCGACGGCGTGGGCATCGGAATCGACGACGAGTTCCGCCCCCGCCTCGACCGCGAGCCGCACTACCCGGCCGTTGCAGAGCGCGTGGCCGCGGCGCGCGGAGATCTCGAGCACGACCCCGTTCGCCCGGGCGAGCGCCGCGTCCGCGGGGGAGAGGAGACCCGGATGGGCGAGGACATCGACCTCGCCAGAGTCGATCGCGGCGTGGTTCGTCCCCGCCGGAACGTGCTCGACGATCGTCTCCCCGTGCACGATCACGATCTCGGCACCGGCCCGGCGGCACGCGCGGGCGGTCTCGGCGATGCGTCGGGCCGGCAGCTTCGTCAGCTCGACCCCCACGAGCGGGAGGAACTCCGTACCCTCCCAGGCGGCCGCTTCTTGATGCAGGCGATCGAGCAACGGTTTCGGGTCCTCGAGGGCGAGGTGGTCGGTGAGCGCGAGCGCCCGGTGGTCGAGTGCCTCCGCCTCATTCCACATCTCCGTGGGCGAGGTCGCGCCGTCGGTCAGGAACGAGTGCGCGTGGAAGTCCATCCTGCGACGAACGGATTCCCTCCCCGGACGGCTCGGCACGGCGTACCGGAGTGACGTCGCGACCATAGCGATGGCGTGGGGGGGGAAACGCCCCGGCCGGCGAGGGCACAGCGACCAGCCGTCCGGCGGTACGGAGATTACGAAGAGTTCGATGGGAGGACGGTTACGCCCCCCGCTCCCTAGGAGCGTCCCGGGGGGGAACGACCGATTCCCGAGGGAACCACCGCGACGCCGCCGGCCTCGGATGGAGACGGTCGGTCGATCGCGAGGGAGGGCGAGATCGCCGCGTTCCTGCGCACGCGCATCGAGCGACCGGCGCGCGTGGGGCTCTACGTGCTCTCGATCCTCGGCATGGCGACCGCCGCGATCGGCGCGGTGCTCTGGTTCTTGTCGCCGTCCTCGCTGGCCCTCGGGCTGGCGGGGCTCGGGGGCCTCTTAATGGTGCTGGGGTACGTTCAGTACCGCCTCTACCGCCGCGACCTCACGCACTGGCCCGACCAGGCGATCCTCTGGGACGGGGGGATCGAGCTCGTGCTCCACAACGGCGAGGTTCGCGGCGTTTCCTGGTCGGAGCCGGACCTCGCCCTCGACCTGGTCGCGCGCAAGGCTCCGCCGCCGGCCGGACGGGAGTTCCTCCTGGTCTGGATGTCGGAAGGGAAGATCCCGTCGGTCGAGCTGACGGAGGACGGCTTCGAGAAGGTGCAGCGCGCGGCGGTCGCCCACGAGCTCACGGTCCTCCAGCGCCGGCACGGACGCGCCGCCGACGCACGCCAAACGGTCGAGATCCGGCAGAACGAGGCCCGTCGGCTGGCGGCGAAGGCCCGCCCCGTGAGCGAAGAGTCGACGGCCGCGCCCGACCCCGAATGACGGGACCGCCCGGCGCGCTCGGAACCCTCGACCGTCGGGCTACGCAATCTCCAGCGTGATGTTCAGCGTCCCCTGGTAGGTCGTCGACGGCGCCTGGATCGTGAGGTTCACGTACTGCACGGGAACGTTCACGATCGAGACCTGGGCGAGCGTGAACGGAGCGTTCACCGACGCTCCGCTGAAGTAGAAACAGAAGATCTGGCAGGTCTCGGAGAGCACGAACTGCTCGGACGGGTGGGCCGAGAACCCGCCGGTCGTCGCGAGCCACACATCGTTCGCGTACCACGTGACCGACGTGACGTGGACCTCGGCGATGACCCCCTCGTAGGCGCTCACGTCCGCGGCGACGAAGACGAGGAGGGCGACGGCCGAGACGGCGATCGCCACCGAGATCCACGGGACTCGCGACCGGGGATGCCGCCGGAAGCCCACCTGGTCGTAGCCCCCGTAGAAGGCGGCGACCGAGTCGGGCATCATCGAGGACGATCGCAAGACCGATCGCGCCGCCGCGGATCGCCGCGGCGCGGGTTTCCTGCCCTCCGGAGGTCGGGGTGGAGATGGAACAACGTCCGCCGCACTAGTGTAGGGATGGTCCTCGTACTTGAGACGGCGGTCCGTCGACGTCGGGCGACACGACCTCAGAGCCACAGCGCCATGAGCAGCTCGTCGTCGCTGCGCCCGTCCAGCATCACCTCGCCCCGGAGTCGACCTTCTTCCACGAAGCCGAGCCGGCGGTAGAGCCGCACCGCCCGCTCGTTCGAGGCGAACACGCCGAGCTTCAACTTGCGGACCCCGACGCGACGCGCCCACTCGATCCCCTCGCGCATCAGGTCGTCGCCGATACGGAGGCCGCGGAATTCCGCGAGCAACGACACACCGAGGTCGGCGGTGTGGGCGTTCTTCGTCCACCGGCCGCGCAGGAAGGTGGCCCCACCGATGGCCCTCCCGTCGACCTCCGCGACCAACCAGAGCGCGGAGTTCGGGTCCGAGTCTCGGAACTGATCCCGGATCTCCTCGACGGTGCGCGAGAAGCTCTCCGTCATCACATAGATTCGTTCCTTCGCGATCTCGTTGAAGTTCCGAATCCACGCGGCGGCATCGTCGGGTACGGCCGACCGCACGACGACCGTCCGGCCGTCCGGCAGCTTCCGACGGGTGGGCGGCGTCACGACGCCCCCCATGCGCCGGGCGATGAAAGCACCGAGGTCCGAAGGCGCCCAGGGACCCCCGCGCAGGGAAAGCGCCGGCGGGCAGGACAGGAGTCCCTCAGCGCGGGCCCGGTTTGAAGTACTACGTTCCCGGTCCGGTGGCTCGACCGCAAGGTGAGCGCCGTGCGCCTCCAGTCGCCGATCGTACCGTTCTTCGTCGCGGTGTTCGGCGGGGTAGTGATGATGTCCGCGGGGATCGTCACGTTCGTCGTCCTCACCCCGTTCCTCTACCCCGGCAGTCCGGACTGGGTCGGAGTGGCGGGGGCGGGAACGGTCGATATCGTCGCCGGGCTCGTGGTTGTCGCACTGGGGGCGCTGCTGCTCGTCGACCCGTCGCGGCCGTCGACGATCGGAATCGCGATCTTCGTGGTCTCCCTCGTCAGCTACCTGGGCGGTGGAGGATTCTTCGTCGGTTTGATTCTCGGGGCCGCCGCCGGGATCTCGGCCCTGTTCGTGATGCCGAGCGGGACGGAGCAGCATGTCGCCAACGTCACGTCCACTGCCCCTCCGGCCGCGGACCGGCAGTGCCCCCGCTGCGGGAGAGCGTACGCGGGGGGGTCGACGCAGTGTCCGTTCTGCGGCGCGCCGTCGGTGGGGGCCGCGTAGATCGAGGCGCCCTCCCGAAGCATGGGCCGTCCGAGGGCCGCACCGCGTCCGCCGCCGCTGGGACGGGGCTGGTTCCTGCCGCCTGCGCACCGACCCGTTTCACGGGGTTTCGGCGGCTCCCATATCCCTCGCCGGAGTTCCGGAAATCCGTATGCGAGCGACGCTGGAGTACGCCGGCATCCGCGTGAAGGACCTCGAGGCTTCGGTACGATTCTACACCAAGGTGCTCGGCATGATCGAACGCGGTCGCAAGCGTCTCGGTGAGACGAGGGGCGTCCTGGTCGAACTGAGCGGCGAGGGAGGCGGGGTCCCATTGGAGCTGAATTGGTACGAACGAGGCAGCACGTTCGACACCCCGTACGTGCCCGGTGAGGGGCTCGACCATCTCGGCTTCCGGGTCTCCGACCTCGAGCGCGCCGTCGCCGAGGCGCAGAAGGCCGGTTACCCCGTCATTCAGGAGATCAAGACCGCGACGAACCGGTGGGTCTACATTCAAGACCCCAACGGGATTTGGGTGGAACTGAACGGATGACGTCGGGCCCAGCGTCGTCGAGTTCCCCCCCTCGCCGAGATTCCACCGACCCCTCGCACCACGAGGGAGGACCCCGGGGGGACGTTGGGGGACGGCCGGACAGCCCCTCTCGAGGCCACCCCAAGACCTTATAATCTACTTAAATACTTTAAATATTGAAATGAAGCCGATCCAGATCCAGAACGTCGTCGCCTCCTCGTCGCTTGGCTCGGAGCTCGACCTTCGAGCGATCGCGGCCAAACTCGAACGTGCGGAGTACGCTCCCGACGAGTTCCCGGGGCTCATCTACCGGCTGCAGAAACCCAAGACGGCCGTCCTGCTGTTCCACTCCGGCAAGGTCGTCTGCACCGGTGGCAAGAGCCAGAAGGAAGTCGAGGAGTCCATCCGGATCATCTCTCGCTTGATCCGGAGCGCCGGTCAGAAGGTCACGTCGCGGCCGGTGATCGAGGTGCAGAACATCGTCTCCACCGGCGATCTCGAGAGCGAGATCAACCTGAGCTCGATCGCCCTCACGCTCGGCCTCGACCGGGTCGAGTACGAACCCGAGCAGTTCCCGGGGCTGGTCTATCGTCTCGACGAACC
>JASHWZ010000050.1 GCA_030043865.1 Thermoplasmata archaeon
TCGTTCGAGGTGGCCGTGAACGACCTCGGGGGTCACGCGATCTACCTATCGTCGAGGGACCTCCAGCTCGGACGCGGCGAGACGATCGCCGACACCGCGCGCGTGCTCTCCCGCTACTGCGACGCGCTCGTCTACCGGGCCTTCCATCACGCGGACGAGGTGGAGCTCGCCCGCTGGGCGACGATCCCGGTGATCAACGCGCTCGACGACCTCGAGCACCCCTGCCAGACCGTCGCGGACCTCCTCACGATGCGCGAACGGTGGCGCGGCCAGTTCGAGGGGCGGCGCGTCGGCTGGGTCGGGGACGGCAACAACGTGCTGCACTCGCTCCTCCTCGGCGCCGCCGCGGTCGGGCTGGACGTTACGGCGGCGACGCCCCCGAACTACGCCCCCAATCCCGAGATCGTGCGCGCCGCGCTCGAGCTCGCCAGCGGCTCGGGCGCACGGCTCTCGTTCACGTCCGACCCGAAGGAGGCGGCCCGCGACGCGGACGCGCTCTACACGGACGTCTGGGTGTCGATGGGCGAGGAGGCCGAGCAGGCGGCCCGCGAGGCGGCGTTCCAGGGGTACCAGGTGAACGCGGCGCTCCTCGCGCTCGCCCACCCCGACGCGTTCGTACTCCACGACCTCCCGGCCCACCGGGGGCAGGAGATCACCGACGACGTTCTCGACGGGAGCCGCTCGGCCGCCTGGGACGAGGCGGAGAATCGCCTCCACGCGCAGAAGGCGATCCTCGAGTATCTGGTGCCGGCCGCCCGGTCGGTCGCGCGCTGACGAAGCGACGAGCCACGTCAGGCGGGAGCCGCCGGGTCGGCCCGGAGGCGGACCTTCAAGAGCCGCTCGACACGCCGCACGAGGTCGTCGGGAGGGCGGAAGCCGCCGGCCTCGAGCTTCAGCACGACCGACTTCTTCTCGTTCAGCTTCTTCCCGAAGTCCTCGGGCGTCCACCGGAGCCCCTCGCGCGCGACCCGGATCCGCCGCGGCCAGTCGGGCGCGAGCTCCATCTCGCCGATCTCGGTGTACAGGTCCCGTTCCTGCAACGACCGGCCCCCTCCGGGCCCGCGGGAGGCGCCTCCGCTGTAGCTGGGGGCTCGACGGCCCACGAAGGGCGGGGTCGCCGCCGGCGGAGGGTCCACCGCCTTGCCGAAGTGCGCGCAGTCAGCGCAGAGATTCAGCACCGAGCCTTCCACCCGAACCCGGCTCGTCTCGTCGACGGACTTGCCGCACATCTCGCACAGCATTCGAACCCCGCCGGGCGTCGGCTCGCGTCGCGCCGCAGCGAGGAGCGACCGTCCGGCGCGCTAAATCGGTTTCGAGCGCGGCGCGCGGGAGACCACCGACGTGCGGCTTGAGACGGCCCGGGGTCCCTCGGGGTCGGCGAGCGCCCAGCTCGGACCCCGTGCGAGCGTTTCTCTCGGCGAGCGCCGAGCGAACGCCTAAATAGGGGCACCTTTTGGCCGCGCCCGGAGCCCCCATCGAATGGCGCAGAAGCCCCACATGAACATCGTCTTCATCGGTCACGTCGACCACGGCAAGTCGACGACCGTCGGCCGACTCCTGCTCGACACCGGCGTCATCCGCCAGGAAGAGATCGACAAGTACCGCGCGGAGGCCGAGGCGAAGGGCAAGGCGACGTTCGAGTTCGCCTGGGTGATGGACGACCTCAAGGAGGAGCGGGAGCGCGGCGTCACGATCGACATCGCGCACCGGCGCTTTGACACCCAGAAGTACTACTTCACCATCATCGACGCGCCCGGCCACCGTGATTTCGTCAAGAACATGATCACGGGGACGAGCCAGGCCGATGCGGCCGTGCTCGTCGTCTCCGCGGCGGAAGGCGTTCAGGAGCAGACCCGCGAGCACATCTTCCTGTCGCGGACGCTCGGCGTCAACCAGCTGATCTGCGCGATCAACAAGATGGACCGCCAGGAGGTCAACTACTCCGAGGCGAAGTTCGAGGCGCTCAAGGAGGAGCTGACGAAGCTCCTCAAGAACGTGGGCTACAAGGTCGCGGAGCAGGTCGTCTTCGTCCCGATCTCGGCGTTCAAGGACGACAACATCAACAAGGCGAGCCCCAACATGCCGTGGTACAAGGGGCCGACGCTCCTCGCGGCGCTCGACAACCTGAAGGTCCCCGAGAAGGCCACGGGGAAGGCGCTGCGGCTCCCGGTCCAGGACGTCTACACGATCACGGGGATCGGCACCGTGCCGGTCGGTCGCGTCGAGACCGGGGTCCTCAAGGTCGGCGACAAGATCATCTTCCTCCCGAGCGGGAAGTCCGGCGAAGTGAAGTCGATCGAGATGCACCACGAGGCCGTCACCGAGGCGCAGCCGGGCGACAACGTGGGATTCAACGTGCGCGGGATCGACAAGAACGATATCCGCCGGGGCGACGTCGCAGGGCCCGTCTCGAACCCGCCGACGGTGGTCGAGAGCTTCACGGCGAACATCCAGGTCCTGAACCACCCGAGCGTGCTCACGGTCGGCTACACGCCGGTCTTCCACGCGCACACGGCGCAGGTCGCCTGCGAGTTCACGCAGATCCTGAAGCGCCTCGACCCGAAGACCGGGCAGGTCGCGGAGGAGAACCCCCAGACCCTCAAGACCGGGGACGCCGCGGTCGTCGTGATCACGCCGAAGCGGCCGCTCGTGCTCGAGAAGTACAAGGAATTCCCCCAGCTCGGCCGGTTCGCGGTCCGGGACATGGGCCAGACGGTCGCGGCGGGCGTCGTCGTCGACGTCAAGAAGCGCGCGTAGGCGCGGCGCGGGGGAGCGCTCGACCGAGGGGAGGGGCCATCGATGCAGAAGGCCCGCATCTC
>JASHWZ010000051.1 GCA_030043865.1 Thermoplasmata archaeon
TGCGGCACGGCGTGACCGGCATCAGCGGCCCCGGCATGGTGATCCAGCCGTTCAAGTTCGAGGAGGAACTGAACGGTCTTCGCGAGCGGGGACTCCTCCGCGGCGAGGTCCTCCTCTCCGACCGGGCCCACGTCCTCCTGCCGCTCCACGAGCTCGAGGACGTCTGGGAGGACGAGCTGCGCGGGCGGCAGCGGCCCGAAGCGTCGCTCGGCACGACAAAGAGCGGGATCGGCCCCGCGTACGCCGACCGGGCCGGCCGGTTCGGGATCCGCCTCGCCGAGCTCAGTCGTCCGGCCGTCCTGCGGGAGCGACTCGAGCTCCTCTACGCCACGAAGGGCCACCTCGCGGGAACGCCCCCGCTCGAGGAGCTCGCCGGGCGGCTCTCGGAGGTCGGCGCGCGGCTCGCCCCGATGATCCGGCCGACCGAGCCGCTGCTCTGGGACGCGATCGCACGCGGCGAGAACGTCCTATTGGAGGGCGCCCAGAGCGCGCTGCTCGACGTCGATTTCGGCACCTATCCGTACGTGACGAGCTCGCATCCGACGAGCGCGGGGGCGTTGGTCGGGAGCGGCATTCCGCCGACGGCCCTCGACGAAGTGATCGGCGTCACGAAGGCGTACTGCACCCGGGTCGGCGCCGGCCCGTTCCCGACCGAGGACTCCGGCGAACGCGGCGAGTACCTGCGTCGTGCCGGCGGCGAGCGCGGCGCCACGACCGGTCGGCCGCGTCGGTGCGGATGGCTCGACCTGGTGCTGCTCCGCTACGTCGCGCGGCTCAACGGTCTGACGTCCCTCGCGGTCACGAAGGTCGACGTGCTCGGAGGAATGGGGGACGTTCCGGTCTGCACGGCGTATCGGATGCCCGACGGCACGATCGTGCGCGACGCCCCGCCGACCAGCGCCGACGACCTGGGCCGCGCGGAGCCGGTCTACGACGAGCGACCCGGTTGGCCCGAGTTCCACGCCCGCCTCACCGAGCGGATCCGACGGGAAGGCGCGTCCGCGCTGCCGGCGGAACTCCGGCGCTTCCTCGAGTTCGTCGAGGACGAGACCGGCGTGCCGGTCGGGTACGTCGGTTACGGGTCGCACCGGGACGCCACCGTGGAGATGGGTCCCCGGACCGTCCGTCGTCGGCCCGCCGGGATCGCGGTGTGGAGCGGCTGACCCCTCCGTGACGTTCGACCCCTGGCTCTACGTCGCCCTCGCCGCCGGATTCGTCGTGGGACAGGTCGCCCCCGTCCGCTCCCCCTGGGTCGGCCGGGCGACTCTCGGCACCGTCGCGGTGCTGGTCGGGCTCCTCGGGGCCTCCCTCGACTCCGTCGCCTGGACCTCGCTCGTCACGGCGGTGCCGTTGGCGGTCGCCTTCGCCCTCGTGATCCTCGGGCTCACCGCGGCCTTCTATCTCGCGCTCGCCCTCCTCCGGCCGGCGCCGACGCGTCCGCCGAGCGGGCCGCCTCCCGCCGAGCGGGCGCCGATCACTCTCGCCCTCCTCGCGGCGCTGCTCGCCGGCTTCGCCCTCGGAAGGGTCGTCGCGGTGCCCTACGGCCCCGCGATCCCCTGGGTCCTCTACGTCCTGCTCGCCCTGGTCGGCTTCGGTCTCCACCTCGAGCTCGCCGGGCTCCGAGAGGTCTGGCGCCCGCTCTCCGCCGCCGTGGGCGCCGCCCTCGTCGCGGCGCTGCTCTTCGCGATCGTCGATCGACTCGCCCTCGGCGCCTCGCTCGCGACGACGTTCGGCTTCGGATTCTACTCGTTCGCCGGGCCCCTGGTCGCCGCCCGGCTGGGAGCCGTCCTCGGCCTCCTCGCGTTCCTGACCAACTTCCTGCGCGAGGACCTGACGATGCTGCTCTCTCCGTACCTGGGTCCGCGACTCGGCGGGGGAGGCCTCGCCGCGCTCGGCGGTGCGACCTCGATGGACACGACCCTCTACTTCGTCACGCGGTACGGGGACCGGGACGCGGGCAGTCTCGCGCTCGCGAACGGCCTCGTCCTCACGGTCGTCGCGACCCTCGTCCTGCCCGCGATCCTCGCCGTGCCCTTGTAGCACGCTTATCTGACCCGGTCCCTCGACCCCGACCGCGGGCTCGTGGTCCAGCGGTTACGACGTCGCTCTCACACAGCGAAGGTCGCCGGTTCGAATCCGGCCGAGCCCATCCGTTCGGTCGTTCGTACGGTTCCCTTCGCTCGCCGCTGCGAGGATGGCTCCGGCGTTTCCCGCCGCCGGGCTGAGATGACCTGACGAAGTAGCCGCGGTTCGAACGCCTCCCGGCCAACGCTCCGTCCAAGACCGTCGGCCACGGTGTCGGGAGGTCACGAGCCCGAGGCGAACGGTCAGTCCGGTGCGCGCGGGCGACCGCGCGGAAAGGCGAGGTTGCTCGCGTCGTTCTCGGGCGGTAGGAACATCGCGTCCCGGAGCAACCGGGTGCCGGCCTCGCCGCGGGCGGTGAGACGGTAGGTCTCCGCGTCGTGGCGGATGAGGCCGGCGTCGACGAGCTTGCGCAAGTGAAACGACAGTTTCGGGGAATCGTCGATCCCCGCCGCCCGCATCGCTTCCGCGAACGTCGCGGGGCCGTCCATCAGCCGCGAGAGGACCTGCCGCCGGATCGGGTTCGCGAACGCCTCCAGCGTTCGATGCGTCTCCTCGGAGGAGACCGACGCGCCGAGCGCGACCGCCTCGCTCGGGCCGAGCCGGCGAGGGTTGAACCCCACGCGGAGCGGTCCGTGCCCCTGCACGGTCTCCCGCACGCGGCCCAGCGCCGCGACCACGTCCTCGAGGCGATGGGCCGCGAGCAGGCGTTCCGCGCCCGCGATCACCACCGCGCCGTTGGGATGTTCCTCCACGAACTGGGCACACCGCTCGGTAAGGCCGGCGAGGTCGGACGGGTCGAGCGGACCGACCGTGAGGTGCGGCGTCGGGTCCGGCGCCGGCTCTCCGAGGAACAGCACCTCGTGCTGGCCGCCCTCGGCGAGGCTCCGGGCCTCTCGGGCCGGGTCGCGCTGGGCGTCGGACGGCGCGTCGAACTCCCGCTCTTGGGCCACCAACCGCAACGTCTCCCGGATCTGCTCGATCCGGAACGGCTTGCGGACGTAGTCGAACGCGCCCTGCTTCATCGCGTCGAGCGCGGTGTCGACGGTCGCGAACCCGGTGATCACGACCACGAACGTGCGGGGCCATCGCGCCCGGACCTCGCGCAGGAGCTCGAGGCCGCTGTGCCGCGGCATTTTGAGGTCGGTCAGGACGACGTCGAACGCGTCGGCCTCGAGTCGCTCGATGGCCTTCGGCACCGAGCCCTCGACGGTGACGGTGTGCCCGTCGTCCCGCAGGAGATCCGCCATCTCCTCCCGGAACACCCGATCGTCGTCCACCACGAGGAGCCGCACGCCGGCCCATCGACCCCCGGGGAATTACCGCTTTCCCAACGCGGGCCGCAGCGGCTCGGAGCTATCTATCGCGGGGAAAGGGTTGGGTCGCGGTGCCGGTCCCGGTTCAGGGCGGCGCGGCGAGATGGGCCCACGCGGCCGTGAACCCGTAGATGACGGCGGCGATCCCGGCCAGCACGATGACGACCAGGAACAGCCCGATCAAGACCCGCCACAGCCACGGGTAGTCCGGCGTGGCGCCCGACGGGAGCGGCGACACTCTCGCGTTCGTCGGTCCGACCACGAACCAGTCGACGTAGAGCGTCGCCGGGTACGCGAGGATCGCGACCCCGCCGAAGGCGAGGTACATCAGGAGCGTCTCGAGCGGTTCCGTCGTCAGGCCGACCAGGTAGCCGCGGGCTCCGTAGTAGATGATCCCCGACCCGGCCACCGCCGAGATGATCCCGACGAAGTGCGTCGGGAGCCCGCGCCAGACCAGCATCCCGAAGCCGACGAGGATGACCGCGAGGAGGAACAACGCGTCGAAGAAGAACAGGTCGTAGCCGCCGAACGACGGCGGGATCGGCCAGGTCAGCTCCCCCCACACCGCGATGATCCCGATGCCGACGCCGAGCAGCCCCAGCATGCCCGCCCCTGCCTGGAGGTGGCTGACCGCCCGCTCCGTGTCCTTGCGCCGGGCCTCGACCCACACGCAGAACGCGGTGTAGAACACCGCTACCGTGACCAGGATCAGGAGGTCGAGGACGAGGGTCAGGTCGTCGATGAACGTCATCGTCCTACCCTCCCCCCGCCGCCCTGACGGCGGCGTTCGGTCGGCGTGGCTCGCGGCTCCGGGCGTCGCGTTCGGTCGGGTTCGGCATACGCATCCCCGGGCTACGGACCCGATGGGGGGTATTTCCACGGTCCCTCAAGCCGGCTTGACCCGGCCAGGGGTGCTCCGCCGCCGCCCTAGGCGCCCGGGCTCGGCAGCGTGATCAGGAACGCGGCCCCCGCGCCCGGCGCGTTGCGGACGGTGATCTGCCCGTGGTGCGCCTGGACGATCCCGTGCGAGATCGCGAGGCCGAGACCCGTGCCTTCCCCTTCCGGCTTCGTGGTGAAGAACGGCTCGAAGATCCGGGGCAAGAGCTCCGGCGGGATGCCCGGACCGCTGTCGACGATCTCGACCTCGGCCCGCGCGCCGGGGTGCCGCACTACGAGCCGGATACTGCCCGCGCCGTGCATCGCGTCGTACGCGTTGTTCAGCACGTTCGTGATCACCTGGATCAGCGCGCCACGCTCGCCCCGGATCGGCACCGGCTCGGGCGGATAGACCTCCTCGATCGTCACGTCGGCCGACTGCTTCCCCCGGAGGAACCGGACGGCCTCGCGCACGACGTCGACCAGGTCGAGGTCCACGGGGTTCGGCTCCTCCCGCCGGGCGAAGTCGAGTAGGCCCCGCACGATCCGGGCGGCGGCCTCGATCTGGTCGGTCATCGTCTCGAGGCGGCTCAGCGCCCACGGGTCGGTCGTCTTCCGTCGGAGGCTCTCGGTGACGAGCATCAGGTTCGCGAGCGGAGTGTTGATCTCGTGCGCGACGCCCGCCGCGAGCTGGCCGAGCGAAGCGAGCTTGTCCGCGTGCGCCGCCCGACGCTCCCAGCTCCGCTGTTCCGAGAGGTCGACCGCGACGCCGAGGTAGTGCGTCACCGTCCCCCGCGCGTCTCGGATCGCCGTGATGCTGAGGAGGACCGGCCGCTCCCGGCCCATCCGGTCCCGGTTCAGGATCTCGCCGGACCAGTGGCCCTGCGCCGGGTCGAGGAGCGCCTCCCACATCCGCTCGTAGACCTCGGCGGGCGTGTGCCGGCTGCGCACCAGGTTCGGCTTCCGACCGATGCACTCGGCGCGAGTGTACCCGTAGATCCGTTCGTACGCCGGGTTCACGTCGACCATGATGCCGTGGGCGTCGGTCAGCTGCATCGCGTTCGTCGAGCTGACGAACGCTTCTCGGAACAGCGCGGCCTGCTCGTGCTGGGCGACGCGGTCGGAGACGTCGCGGAGCAGCAGCAGCGCCCGCCGCGGTTCGTTCGGGCGCGTGGGTAGGGGACGGATGTCGACGTCGAGAAAGACGCCGCCGGTGTCCGTCCGGTGGCGGGCGCGGACCGAACGGAACTCGGCCGAACTCCCGAGGACGAGCGCCGCGTCCATGGCATCCCGGATCGGGGGGGACCAGCTCCCGTCCGTCTCGGGGATCCGGTGGAAGTCGGTACCGAGCAGCGAGGAGCTTCGGCCCGTGGTCTCGAAGTACGCGGCGTTCGCCCACTCGATCGTGCCGGGGGCAGCGATGAGCGCCATTCCGACCGGCGCGCCGCCGAGTACGCGATCCACGAGATGCGGGTCCAGCGTGTCGGGCGTCACGTTACGGCCGGCGTTCCATCGATCTCGACTTCAAGTCGGCTTCGACCCTCGGGAGCTCGGTCGATGCGCGCGGGTGAATTCTAACTGACGGGGTGGCTATCCGCTTGGCATCGGCTCCGCGACGTGATGGCTCCGTCGGAGATTGTCGTTGTGGCGGAGACGCCGAGCCTCGGTCGCTCGCTCGTCGACCTTCTCCGTGCGGAGGGGTTAACGTGTCGGCTGGTGCACGACCTTCGTGCGGTCGACCTCGACCCGGACGCGGCGGGGCCTCCGGCCGTGTTCGTCGCGTGCAACGAATCGTACTGCGCGACCGCGCGACGGTGGGCGCGCGGTGAGCTGCCGCGCGTGCGCCTCGCCGTGGTCGGGTCGCGCGACCCCGAACTCGCCACGATCCCCGGGCTTCGCGTGGTGCCGCTTCCGCTGCGCCCGGGCCCGCTGGTCGCGTTGGCGCGGGAGATGTTGACGGCCGAGCCGGCCTGAGCCGAGGGCGGACCGCGGGGCCCGAGCACGACCGCTCCGCATCGCTACGCGAGGGACGAGGCGCGGCGGGTCCGCGCGGTGGGCGCGGGCTCGGGGACGGGCTCACCGATGTCGAGCTCGATGAGCCACTGGGGCCCGTCACGGACGACGCTGTACGGGTACCCCACGTGGAGGAAGACGTCCCGCATGACGACGTTCTCGGGCATCACGACCGCCGTGAACCGTCGGATCCCCTCCGCGCGGGCCCGGCGGGCGAGCTCGAGAAGGAGGAGCGTCCCGGCCCCTCGCCCCTGGAAGTCGTCCCGGACGAGGAACGCGACCTCGGCGCGGGCCGGATCTCCTCGATACCGGACGTACTCACCGGTCCCGACGATCCGGGGAAGGACACCGACCGTCTCCATCACGAGGGACAGCCGGCCCCGGGGGTCCGCGAGGCCGAGGACCTCCTCGGTCACCGCCTCTTCCCGCATCGGGGAGCAGAACCGTAGTTCGATCGACTCCTCCGTCACGTTCCGCAGAAAGGCGAGGACCTCCGTCCGGTCCCGCGACCGGGCCCGGTGGACGAACACCGGCGTGAAGTCGCGCAGCTCGAGGTACGTCTCCTCCTCGACCGGTTCGCCCGCTTCGACGGCCTCGTCCACGGCGCTCCCCCGGAGCAGCGGAGCCACCCCCGAGGCATGAACTGCGCGTCAACCGGGGTTGACCCGCGTCGGCGGCCGCGGGGCGCGGCCCCGCCAGGCTCGAGCGGGACCCGGGTCGCTCACCGAGCGAACTCGATGAGCGGCTTGATGATGCCGTCCTCCTTTCGGTCCATCATCCGGAACGCTGTCTCGATGTCAGCGAACCGGAACCGGTGGGTCGTCATCGGGGTCGGGTCGACTCGGCCGGTCTCGAGGAAGCGGAGAAGGCGTCCCATCCGTTCCCGACCCCCCGGGCAGAGCCCCGTCCGGATCGTCGTGTCGTTCATCCCGACCCCCCAGTCGAGCCGGGGGATCCGCACGTAGTCGCCCGAACCGTGGTACCCGACGTTGGAGATCGTCCCGCCGGGGCGGGTCACCCGCACGCAGTTCATGAACGTCTCCTCCGCCCCGAGCGCCTCGATCGCCGCGTCGACCCCGACGCCGCCGGTCCTCTTCCGGATCTCGGCGACCGCGTCGACCTTCGCGAAGTCGACGATCGCGTCGGCGCCGAACCGGCGGGCGAGCGCCTGGCGCGCGGGGACCGTCTCCACGGCGAGCACGTCGCCCGCCCCGAGCAGCTTCGCGCCCTGGATCGCCATTAGGCCGACCGGGCCGCCGCCGAAGACCGCGACGGTGCCGCCGAGCGGGATGCTCGCGTGCTCCGCCGCCATGAACCCGGTCGACATCATGTCGCAAGCGTACACCGCCTTCTCGTCGGGCACGGAGTCGGGGATCGGCGCCAGATTCGCCATCGCCTGGTTCACGAGAAAGTAGTCGGCCATCGCTCCGTCCCGCACGTTCGCGAACTTCCAGCCGCCGAGCGGTTGAGTGCACTGCGACGGAAACCCCCGCAGGCAGTTCTCGCAGACGTAGCACGGCGTGATCGCGTTCACCGCGACCCGCTGACCCTCACGGAAACCGGTGACCGCGGAGCCGAGCCGGTGGATCACGCCGACCGATTCGTGGCCGAGCGTGAGGTCGTGTCGGTCGCCGATCGCCCCGCGCACGGTGTGGCAATCCGACGTGCAGATCAGCGCCGACGTCGTCCGGACCACCGCGTCGTTCGGCCCCGGCTCCGGCACCGGCTTGTCTTTCACTGCCACCCGCCCGATCCCCTCCATCACGAAAGCGCGCATGGGAACTACTCCGGCCGGCGGAGGCGGCGGCTCGGGTATGAGCGCGCGGTCAAGCGGACTTGACCGGCCGTCGGGAGCGCCGGCCGAGCGTGCCCGGGGCGCGCCGGACCCGCGTGCCCGCCCGACCCGCGAGCGCCGCCGGAACCGAGGGAATGTCGGTGATGACGGCCTCGCGGCCCCCGTGGGCGACGAAGTCGAGGACCGCCTCGACCTTGGGGCCCATGCTCCCGGCGCCGAACTCGCCCGCGCGGAGGTGCCGGCGGAGTTCGGCCGCAGGAACCGAGCCGATCCAGCGTTGCTTCGGCCCCCCGAAATCGAGGGCCGCCCCCGGGACGTCGGTGACGACCAGCAGCAAGGAGCAGCCCAGCGACCGGGCGACGAGCGCCGCCGAGCGGTCCTTGTCGATCACGGCGTCGACCCCCCTCCACCCTCCGCGACCGTCGCGCACGACCGGGACACCCCCGCCGCCGGCGACGACCCACACGCACCGACGTCCGAGGCCGAGTTCGAGCGCCTGTCGGACCGCCGTCGCTTCGAGCCACCGTCGGGGACGGGGGGACGGCACCACCCGGCGCCAGCCGCCCCGCTCCGCGTCCTCGCGCAGCACCCAGCCGTGCCGCTCGCGAAGACGACGGGCCTCGGCCCCGGTGTAGAATCGCCCGACCGGCTTCGACGGCGCGCGGAACGCCGGGTCCGCCGCGCTGACCTCGGTTCGGGAGACGATCGGCAGGACCGCCCGGGCCGCACCGGCCCGCGCGAGGGCCCGGGAGAGCTCCTGCGCGATGAGGAGGCCGATCTGGCCCTGGGACTCCGCGTCGGCGACGTACATCGGTGGCGCCGGCACTTCCGGTTCGGCGAGCTCCGCCTCCCGGACGAGGTTCCCCACCTGAGGACCGTTGCCGTGGGTCACCACGAGCTCATGGCCGCGCGCGACGATCCCGGCGAGGGCAACGGCCGTGCGGCGCATCTCGCGGAGCGCCTCGGACCAGGTGCCGGTCCCGTGCGCCGGCGCGAGGGCATTCCCCCCGAGCGCGACGAGGACCCGGCTCATCGCGCCGACCGGCGGATCACGCAGGTCATGCAGTGGGCCCCACCGTACCCTCCGGTGATCTCCGAGAGGTTCAGCGGCACTACGTCGATCCCGTGGTCGCGGATCGTCGCGGTGTGCGGGAAGAAGCCGCGGCCGGCCCGGAGCTCCTCCCGTTCCTTGCGCGCGAGCGCGAGGAGCGCCCGATAGCGGCCCGGGTTCCGCCGCGCGGCGACCGCGAGCCCGCCGAGGACCCGGTCGACCTCGGGCTCCACCTCCACCGCCAGGACTTGCCGGTCCTTCAGGCAGAGGAAGTTCGACGCGTAGCTCATTTGCTCGAGCGTCGAGATCGGAAGGACCTCGAACCGCTTCGACGCGAGGTACTCGCGCAAGGATACCGACTTCGGGGCGCGGCGCATCTGCCCTCCCGCCGCGCGCCGGTAGACCTCGGTCCGCGCGCGGTCGAGCAGCGGCGCGCACCCGAGCGCGAGCCCGTCGCCGGGGACGTTGAGGTACGTGTCGAGATGCATGTCGATCATGGGGTCGGGGTCGTTCCCCGGGATCGCCGGATGGCTCGGCTGGTGCACGACGGCGACTTCGTCGACCCCGAGGTCGCTCGCGAGGATCTGGCGCGCCCCGCTCGCGTTCGTCCGGTCGCCCGTGCCGAGCAGCGCGAACTCGCCCATCGGGAGGAAATCGCCGCCTTCGAACGTCCCGGGGGCGCGGACCTCGGCGACGAACGGCGCCCCCCACGCCCGCAGGAGGGCCCCGGTCAGGATCGGTTCGTTCTGACGCTGCGGCTTCGACATCCGGCCCCGGAGGTAGCCGTTCGCCGTGAGCGCTTGCTGGTCGCGCATGAAGTAGAGGTTCGCGAGCGGCGTGTCCAGCTCGACCCTCGGCAGGATCACGCGCACGCCGGGGCGCCGGGCCAGGTGCACCGACGGTCGGAGCAGGAGGATGTTGAACAGGGTCTCGCCGTCGAACTGGTCGACGTTCCGGCGCAGCGCGGCCCGGGCCGCGTCGACCATCGGACGGGGTCCCGAGTACCGTACGATGCGGAGGACGCGCTGACGGACCTGCTCGATCAGGTCGGGGTGGCGGGCCCCGATCTCGATCGCGAGGTGGATCAACCGACGGACCCGTACGCCGGCCCGGACGAGCGCGTGCTCGAGCTCCTCGTGCTCGTGGACGGCCTCGTCCCCACGGAATCCCCGTTCGTAGAGGAACGAGTACGGCTCGAGGAGGCCGAAGAACATCTCGACGCCGGGCCGGTGGATCAGCACCTCCTCGAGCGGCTCCCACTCGGCCGCCGCGTGGAACGGCCCCGCGAGGGTCGAAGGACCCGCGTCCGCCGGGCCGTCGCCCCGGTCTCCGGCCGGCCGCGACCCGGCCGACCGGTGCGCGGGCACTCCTGACATCGCCCTTCGCGCCCCCTCGCGGCTACGGCTGACCGGTCGGCGTGGCGGCCGAGACCTCACCCACGCTCGGTGCCGGCGCGGGCGGCTCCGTCGTCTTCGGTCCCGCGACCGGGGCGCCGAGGCGGAGCGCCGAGCGGTACCCCCACAGGAACATCGCGAGCCCGAACGCGACGAGCACGACCAGGTCCCACGGCATGTTCAGGAGCCCCATCGGCTGGACGGTGATCGGGTAGTTGTACGGGCTGCCGGTCGTGAGGAAGTTCTCGTAGATGAAGAACTGGTCCCCGACGTACGAGATGATGCCGAGGCCGCCCAAGTACGTCGCGATCCACAGTACCGCTTTGGACTCGTTCCAGGTCAGCTTCCGGAGCAGGAACGACACGAAGTAGAGCGGGAGGCCGATGAACAGGATCGCCGTGCCGAGCACAGGGAAGATCGGGAGCCCGTTGAGGTAGACGCCCGCCCCCGAGAACGTCGCGGAGGACGGCGGGGCGTAGACGAACCAGCTGCCGACGATCGCGAGCGCCGCGACCATGCCCCCGAGCTCGGCGAGGCGGCCGAGGGTCCGGAATTTCTCCGAGGTGAAGACGAAGTAGAGCGGGACCGCCCCCAGCATCGCGAACACGCCGACGAGCGTCCATGGCCACGAGGCCCAGTAGACGAGGATCGTCGCCGCCACGAAGGCGGCGGGCGCGAGGACCCAGGCCGCCGGCATCCGGTACGGCCGCTCGGCCGCACTCTCGGTCCGCCGGAGCACGACGAGGGCGAGCGCGGCGGCGCCGTACGGGACGAGGGTCGTGATCGACGCGAGCAGCGCGACCGCGGGGAAGTTCGTGAGCAGGACGAGCACCGCGCCGGTGAGCACGCTCGCGAAGACGAGCGCGACCGCCGGCGTGCCGAAGCGCGGGCTCACCCGGGCCATCGACTTCAGGAACAGATTGTCCTTCGCCATCGCGTACGGCATGCGACCCTGGAGCAGGACCCAGTCGCCGCCGGCACCGAGGGTCGACAGGATCGCGCCGACCACGACCACGGTTCCGAGGATCGCGAGGCCCCAGGCGTCCGCGACGTTGTTGAGCAGGAGGACGCCCGTGCCGCCCCAGTCACCGGGGCTGAGCGAGAGGGCCCCCCACCGGATCCCTCCGATGAACGCGACCGCGACGAGCGCGTAGATCAGTGTCACGATCCCGACGCTCAGGATCGTCGCACGGGGGATCGACCGCTTCGGGTTCTGAACCTCCTCCGCCGGAATCGACGCGGCCTCGAACCCGGTGAACGCGAAGAATCCGAGCGCCATCGCGAACGCGACACCCGACCAACCGAACGGCGCGAAGCCGAAGGCGCTGAAGTTGTCGAGCCGGAGCAGCAGCATGCCGATCAGGCCGAACAGGACGAGGGGGATGATCTTCGAGAACGTCGTGACGATCGCGAACAGGCTCCCCCACTTCACGCCGACCACGTTCAGCACGGTGTAGCCGGCGAGGAACACGAGCGCGATCCCGACACCCAACCAGGTGATGGAGAGCACGCCCGCACTGTTGACCGTGATGAGCGCGCCCCAGTACGTGCCGAGGTACTCCACGAAGACGTCGATGATCGCCGCCGTTCCGATGAAGGCATAGAGGAAGTACCCCCAGCCGAGCATGAACCCCGCGAAATTGCCGAGCGCCCGTCGCGGCAGGGAGTAGGGACCCCCGGTGATCGGGAAGGCCGCCCCGAGTTCGGCATACGGGAGCGCCATCAGGATCACGACGACCCCGAGCAGCGCCAACGCCACGACGGCCGCGGGTCCCGCGACGGAACCCATGGTCGCGGCGAGAGCGAAGATCCCGCTCCCGATGATCCCCCCGACCGTGATCGAGGTCAACCCCAGCATGCTCACTTCCCGCTTCAGCTTCGGAGCACTCGCGCTCATCGTCCGCACCGGTGCGGGGAGTCGACCCGGCAGTACTTGGGCGACCGCTCAACCCGATTTGACCTGCGCCCGGAGCCACCGGCACCCCAACGATCGGCGCCGGGCCCGGCGCTTCACCGGAGGTCCTTGCCGTCACCGGCAGTGCGACCCGAGGGGTGCGACCGACTGAGAGGGCTATACCGTTCGCCGGGTTGGCGCCTCCTCCGGCACGATGACCGAAACCGGCACGCTCCTCACGAGCCTCGATTGTCGGGCCTGCTGCGCTCAGGTCGACCCCGGTCGACCGGTCGGCGTCTGCCCGAACTGCGGGCATGCCTTGCTCGCGAGCTACGACCTCGCGAAGCTGGACGGCAAGCGCTGGAGGGCCTCCTTGCCCGGTCGAGACGCCACGCTCTGGAGGTACCGTGAGCTCCTGCCCGTCGGTCGCGCCGAAGCGATCGTCTCGTTGGGGGAAGGCTTCTCGCCCATCCTGCGTCTCGTCTCGCGGTCGGAGCCCGGAGCGCGTCGTCTGTGGCTGAAGGATGATGGCGGCCTGCCGACCGGTTCGTTCAAGGCGCGGGGGATGGCGGTCGCGGTCTCCCGGGCCCACGAGCTCGGGGTGCGAACGCTGTTCGTCCCGAGCGCCGGGAACGCGGGAGTCGCCCTTTCCGCCTACGCGGCGCGCGCCGGGCTGACGGCGCGGGTCTACCTGCCCGAGCGAACACCGTCGCCGATGAAGGACGGCTGTCGCGCGTACGGCGCCGAGGTCGTCGAGCTGCCGGGCACGCTCCGGGAAGTAGGCGCGGCGGCCCGGGCAAGGGAGGCGAAGTCGGGCGCGTTCGACCTGTCGACGCTTCGCGAGCCTTACCGGGTCGAGGGCAAGAAGACGATGGGCCTAGAGATCTTCGAGCAACTCGGAGCGGAGGGGCTCCCCGGCGCGATCGTCTACCCGACGGGCGGCGGGACCGGGCTCATCGGGATGCAAAAGGCGTTCGAAGAACTCCGGTCGCTCGGTCTCCTCGAGCGCTCGCCCCGGCTCTACGCCGTGCAGCCCGAGGGATGCGCTCCGGTGGTCCGGGCGCTCGAGGACGGTGCTGCGAAGGTGACTCCGTGGGAGGACCCGCACACGCTCGCCCCGGGCCTTCTGGTTCCGGCCCCGTTCGCGTCCGAGCGCATCCTCGAAGCCGTCCGCGCGAGCCGGGGCGGCGGCGCGACGGTCTCGGACGTCGCGATTGTCCACGCGATGCGCACGCTCGCCCGGGAGCATGGCGTCTCGGCCTCGCCCGAGGGCGCGGCCACATACGCCGGCCTCGACTCGCTCCGGGCCCGGGGCGCGATCCGGGCGGACGAGACCGTGCTGCTCTACAACACCGGTTCCGGGCTTCCGTTCTCGATCCCCGAGCTGGAACGGTCGCTCGCGTCGTCCGTCACGGTCCCCGACGCCGACCACTGACGGAGGAACGCGCGGGTCTTCGCGCGGTGGCACGCCCGGCACACGGTCTGCAGGTTCGAGTACTCGAGGGCGGCCCCGCCCCGCGCGATCTCCACGATGTGATCGACGTCCAGCTCCCGCGCGCGCCGTCGCACGCCGCACAACCGGCACGTGTACCGGTCCCGCAGGAGCACGTAGGACCGGGCGGCGTCCCAGAAGTAGTGACCGTGGAACTTCCACTGGCAGCGGCGGGAGCAGTACGGCGTACGGTGGTTGCCGAGGGCCCGACGGCACTCGACGCACTCCGCGGCGCGTCGCGCTTCGGCGCGACGTCGGGCCCCATCGGCGTACCAGGCGGCGGACAGCGCCAGGATCCGCCCGTTCGGTCCGACCCGCACCGACGGGGTCGGCGGTCTCGACGTCACGCGCACGACGCCGCTGCCCCGGCTCAAGACCGTTTGCTTGCAACGGCGGGAGCAGATTCGTGCCTTAGTACCCCACCGGATTCGCGGGCGCGTTCGGAGAGCGTTCGTGAACGACGTCGCCGCCGTGGTGCTCGCGGTCGTCTTCGCGGCCGTCATCGGCCGGCAGTTGGCCGGACGTGGCCCGCCGCTCTGGACCGTGTTCGTCGCGGGCGGGCTGCTCACGGTGGCGGCCGGCGTCCTCACCCTCGCCGGCGCCGAAGAGGCCCTCGCGAGTGCGGCGCCGACGCTGGTCTTTCTTCTCTCGCTCTTCGTGTTTGCGTCCGCCCTCGAATCGGCCGGGGCGCTCGACCACCTGGCCCGCTGGCTGGTCGGCGTGGCCCGACGACCGGAAGACCTCGGGTTCTACCTGTTCGTCGGGATCGGACTCGTTTCGGCCGCGTTGATCAACGACGCGCTCGTCGTCATCGGGGTCCCGATCCTCATCGCAGCGGCCGCGCAGCTCCGAATCCCCCCGAAGCCCCTCCTCCTGGTCCTGGCCTTCGGCGTGACGGTGGGGAGCACGCTTACCCCGTTCGGCAACCCGCAGAACCTCCTGGTGGCGACCCAGAGTGGACTGCCGTTCCCGGTGGTGACCTTCTTGCGCTACCTGGCGGTGCCGACCGCGATCAACCTCCTGCTGGGGGGCTTGTTCCTCCGTTGGTCGTTCCGACGCTGGATGCCCGTGGCCGGTCCGGAGTACGACCGAAGCCGCCAGGCGGCGCCCCCGTTTTGGCCGGCCGGACCGTGGGGCCCTCGGCTTCGGAGTCGCCCGGTGCTGGCCATCTTTCCGGCGACGATGGCCCTCTTGGTCGTGCTCGACATCGCCTCTGCGGGCACGCCGATCCGCTCGGTACCCGTGTGGGAGGTGGCGCTCGCGGGCGCGGCCCTGCTCGTCGTCGTCTCGCCTCACCGCGCGACGATGCTTCGGCGCACCAACTGGTCGATCCTCGCGCTGTTCGCGGGCCTCTTCGTGGTCGTTGCGGGGGCGTCGGCGGGCGGAGTGATCGCGGCGCTGGAGGCGTACCTACCGGTGGCCGGGCCGGGGCACCCGCTCGAAGCGATCGGGACGGTGGTCGCGAGCTCGCTCGCGGGGTCCCAGCTCGTGAGCAACGTCCCCTGGGTCGCCCTCCAGCTCCCATTGCTGCATGGGTTAGGGTATGGTGCGGGCACTCCCGAAGTGTGGATGGCGCTCGCGGCGGGGAGCACACTCGCGGGGAACGTGTCGCTCCTGGGTGCCGTCAGCAATCTCATCGTCGTCGACCGCGCGGCCGCGAAGGGCGTCCGGGTCCGGTTGGGCGAGTTCGTCCGATATGGGCTCCCGCTCGCCGCGATGACGACCGCCGTTCTGATCGCATGCCTCGCGGTCGGTCTCTGAGGGGAAACTTAACGCGCCTCGGGGAGTGCCACGGGCGTGCGTTTCCCGCTGGCCGACTGGATCGACGCTCACGCCGATTGCCGGCATCACCTCGCCTCGAGCGGGATGCACGGAACCGTCCGCCACCCCCTGCCCACGCGCGCGGAGGTTCGCGGGGCTTCGGAGGCGGAGCTCCGCCGGTCCCTCGCCGAACTCGTCGGCGTGGGACGGGATCGGCTCTTCCTCACGCACGGAGCCACGGAAGCTGCGGCGCTGGTGGCGCACTTCGTGCGCGCCCGGAGCGCCTCGGGCGGCCGTCGGTGCCGGGTCGCCCTCCCCGAGTACCCTCCCCTCCGGGGGATCGCCCTCGCCGCCGGTTTTCGGCTGGTCCCGGGCAGAGGGACCGCCGACCTCGCGGTCGTCTCGCAGCCACGGAATCCCGTCGGCGACCTCTGGAGCGAGGACCGACTCTCCGCCTGGGCGGACGGCGCGCGTTCGATCCTCGTCGACGAGACGTTCCGAGAGTTCACGGACGCGCGTTCGGTCCAGCGGTTTGGCCTCCGCGGGCTCTGGTCGACCGGTACGTTCACGAAGGTCTACGGCGGAGACGACCTCCGCGTCGGCTTCGTCGTCGTGCCCGAACGGGAGCGAGCGGCGTTCGCTCGGTTCCACGGTCTCGTGACGGACGAGATCGCTCCGTACTCGATCGCCGGGGCGCTCGCGACCCTCGCGCGACGCGACCGCCTCCTCCGGACGGCGCGCGGGATCTTCGAGCGGAACCGGGAGTGCTGGCGACGTGCGACCCCGGCGGGTCCGGTGCTCCGCGCGCCGCTCGCCTTCGACGACCCGGTCCTTCCGGACGGGGACCGGTTCGCTCGGGCCTGCCTTCGGGCCTCCGTCCTCGTCTGCCCGGGTTCGTTCTTCGGGAAGCGGAGCGGGGTGCGGGTCTGCCTGACGCGCCCGACGTTTCCGACCGACCTCGCGGCGTACCTCCGGGTGCGTGAGCGCGCGGCGTAAACCGCTCGCGTCAGCGCGGCGGCGGGAAGTTGCCCGGGTCGACCGCGCCGCGCGGCAATAGGCCGAGCCGGCGTCGTGCCGCGGTCACAGGGAGGCTCGCGTCGACCCGATCGCTCGTCTCGGCCGCGGCCCGCTCGCGCAGGAACGTTTCGGCGAACCGGACCGCCCGACCGGGATTCGATTCGTGGACCAGGAGGAAGCCACGGGCCAACTCGGTCAGCACCGCACGGCCCGGCACGACCGAGGGCGTCGGCTCGGTCTCCTCCTCGGAGGGCGGCTCCCCGGTGCCCTCCGGATCCATCGGTGCGCCCGGACCCGAAGTCGCGTCATAAAGAGCAGTGTTCCAATGGCGTCGGCCGGGCCGCTCCGGGACGCAAGCCTTTACCGCCCCGGCGCGCGTACGCCCTGGGTGATATCGTGAGCCAGAGCGCCCCTCCTCCTGCAACGCCCGGCGCGTCCGAACCGTCGGGGTCTCCCCATGGCGTCGTCCTGAAGACTGAGATCCCGGGTCCGAAGGCGAAGGCGCTGATCGCCCGCGACCAGACGATCCTGATGACGACCACCAAGACCGCCCCGATAGTGGCCGAGTCGGGGGAAGGGGTCTGGATCACCGACGTCGACGGGAACCGGCTGCTCGACTTCTCCTCCGGCGTGGCGGTGAACAACGTCGGCTACGCCCACCCCGAGGTCGTGCGCGCGGTCCGCGACCAGGTCGGCCGGCTGAGCCACTTCGCGGGGACCGACTACTACTACGAGAACCAGGTGCGGCTCGCCGAACGGATCGCGAAGTTCGTCCCCGGGGACTTCGCGAAGAAGATCTTCTTCACCAACAGCGGCACCGAGAGCGCGGAGGCGGCGCTCAAGATCGCCCGCTGGCAACGCCAGCGTCCGATCGTCATCGGGCTCCTCGGGGCGTTCCATGGGCGCACGATGGGCGCCCTCTCGCTGACCACCTCGAAGCCCGTGCAGCGCGCGCGGTACGCGCCGTACGTGACGGGGGGCCACCACATCCCCGCGCCGAACTGCTACCGGTGCCCGTACAAGCTCGAGTACCCGAGCTGCGACCTGTACTGCGCGAAGATCCTGAAGGAGCTGTACTTCCAGACGTCGATCCCCCCCGACGATGTCGCGGCGATGATCGTCGAGCCGGTGATGGGGGAGGGGGGCTACATCGTCCCGCCGAAGGGGTGGCACCCGACCGTCAAGTCGATCCTGGACGAACACGGCATCCTGTTCATCGACGACGAGGTCCAGGCGGGGATCGGGCGGACGGGTCGGTGGTTCGCGATCGAGCACCACGGGATTGTCCCCGACCTCGTCACGATGGCGAAGGCGATCGGCGGAGGGATCCCGATGGGCGCGGTCGCGCTGCGCGCCGACCTCGACTTTCCGGTCCAAGGGGCACACTCGAACACGTTCGGCGGGAACCTGGTCGCGTCGGCGGCCGCCCTCGCGACCCTCGACGTCATCGAAAAGGAGCACCTCCTCGACAACGCGCGCGTGCAGGGGACGTACCTCCTCGGCCGGCTGCGCGAGCTCCAGGCGCGGCACGACGAGATCGGGGACGTCCGGGGGCTGGGGCTGATGACGGCCACGGAGTTCGTGCGAGACCGGCGGACGAAGGAGCCGGCCGTGAAGTTCCGCGACCACGTGCTGGAGGAGTCGTACCGTCGGGGCCTGATCCTCCTGCCGTGCGGACGTTCGACCCTGCGCTACATCCCGCCGCTCGTCGTCCAGCGGGCCGAGATCGACGAGGCGATCGAGATCCTCGACGCGGCGATCTCCGCCGCCCGCGCGCGGGAATGAAGTTCGCCCGGCTGGGGAACGCCGGCGCGCTCGAGCTCGCCGAGCGGGAGCCGCCGACCGCGGGCGCCGGCGAGGTCGTCGTGACCCTCGCGGCGTGCGGCATCTGCGGGACCGACCTCGAAAAGGTCCGGGGCCACTACCGAACGGCCGGGATCCTCGGCCACGAGCCGGTCGGCCGCGTCACGGAGGTCGGGCGAGGGGTCGACGGGCTCCGGGAAGGGGACCGGGTCTTCGCGCACCATCACGTCGCCTGCGGGACCTGCGAGGTCTGCCGCCGGGGAGACCCGACGTTCTGCCCGACGTTCTCGCGGACCAACCTCGACCCCGGCGGGTTCGCCGAGCGGTTCCGGGTCCCCGAGGAGAACGTGCGCCGCGGGGCCGTCCTTCACCTCGACGACCGTGTCAGCTGGGACGTCGGTGCCCTCCTCGAGCCCGCCGGCTGCGCGCTCACGGGTCTGCGCCGCATCGGGCGGTCCCCGCCCGAGACGGTCTGGGTCCTCGGCCTCGGTCCGGTCGGCCTGCTCTACGCGCGGATCGCGAAAGCGCTCGGCGCGAAATGGGTCGGTGGCAGCGAGGTCTCTCCGCTACGGAGGGCGACGGCCGAGCGGGGAGGGATCGACGCCACCGCCGACCCTCGCGAGGCGGGCGCGGTGCGCGCCGCCGTCGACCGGGCGACCGGCGGAGGGGGCGTCGACCTCGCGGTCGTAGCCGCGGCGCCTCCGGCGGTCGTACGGGAGGCGACCGGCCTCGTCCGTCGCGGCGGGACGGTGAACCTGTTCGGACTGCCCGAGGCGGGCAGCCGCCTCGACGCGGACCTTCAGGACCTCTACCTGCGGGGCGTGCGCCTCATCCCGTCCTACGCGACGACCGACGTCGAGATCGCCGAGGTGCACCGGCTCGTGGTCGAGGGACGTCTCTCCCTCGCCGACCTCGTGACCGACCGCTTCCCTCTCGCGCGCGTCGAAGAGGCGTTCCGCCGCGCCGCGAGTCCGAGCGACGCGGTGAAGGTCGTCGTCACGGGCGCCGCCGCGTGAGCTACGCTTCCGCGCCCTCGCCCAACACCTGACCCACGACCTCGTGCCCGGCGTGCACGCGCGCCCGCGGCCCGAGCACGCACCGCGCGACCCGGGCGTCGCGCTCGATCACGGCCCCGTCCATGACGATCGAGTTCTCGACCCGCGCGCCGGGTTCGACCGTGGAGTGGTCCCCGAGCGTGACGTACGGGCCGAACGTCGCGTCCCGTACGGAGACCGCGCCCATCGTCGCCACCGGGCCCGACCCGCGCGCGCCGGTCGGCACCCCGCCGGGGCCGCCGCGGTGGTCGTCGAACAGAAGCTCTTGGGCCCGCAGGATCCGCTCCGGCGTCCCCGCGTCTTCCCAGTACCGCGAGAGCCGAAAGCCGTAGACGCCCTTCGGAAGGAGACCCGGGACGATCTCCCGCTCGAAGCTCACGGCCCGTCCCGGCGGGATCGGGTCGAGGGCCGCCCGGCCCCAGACGGCCACGCCGGCGTTGATCCACCGGGACGGGGCGTCCTTCGGTTCGGGCTTTTCCACGAACGCGGTGATCCGGTCGCGCGGCCCGAGCGCGGCGACGCCGTACGGCCGCGGGTCGTCGACCTCGTAGAGCGCCATCGTGCCGATCCCGCCGTTCGCGGCGTGCGCGGCCCGCATCCCGGTCAGGTCGACGGCGGCGAGCACGTCGGAGTTGAGAAGGAAGAACGGGTCCGAGATGCCCGCGGAGGCGTTCTTCATGCCCCCGCCCGTCCCGAGCGGCTCCGCCTCGGGGACGGTGCGGACCGGCCAGCGGGGCGGGTGCGCGCGCACGTACGCGTCGATCAGCTCCGCCTTGTAGCCGGTGGCGAGGACGACCTCCTCCACGTCGGGAGGGAGCAGGTCGAGGACGTGGTAGAGCATCGGCTTCCCCGCGACCGGGATCAGTTGCTTCGGCACCGCGTACGTCACGGGGCGTAGTCGCGTCCCGAACCCGCCGACCAACACGATCGCCTTCATCGCGTCGGCGGGGCGACCGGCTCCGGGGTTATCCACCTTGCCGCGCCCCGGCGGCGGCGCCCGCCGCTAGATGAGGCTCGGTGGCTCGCCGCGCTCCACCGAATGCGCGTAGTCCCGTTGGACGATCTGCTTGAGGAGGGCGGCGGGGCTCCCCCAGATCGGCACCTTCCGCACCGCGCCGGCCGCCTGGCCGAGCCCGAGAGCGACGACCACCCCCCGCTCGCGGTATTCGAACGGGGCGAGCGGCGTGCCGTTCCACCGCGCGACGAGGTTGCGCGCGGCGACCCGCGCCTCCGCGAGCGCCGCCTGGGCGGTCGACGGGACCGGCCCCCCGGTCCGGGGGTCCCGCACCTCGGCCGCGTCGCCGACGACGAACGCTCCCGGGTGGCCGGGGATCTCGAGCGTCGGCTCGACCGCGACGCGGCCGGCCCTCCCATGAAGGACCGGCAGGGTCCGCACGGGCGGTGGCGCCTCGAGCCCCGCGCACCAGACCGCGGCCGCGCAGGCGAGCACGGTCCCATCTTCCAGCGTGACCCGGCCGGGGTCGACGCGCGCGACGTTCCATCCGGCGACGATCACGACCCCGGCCCGGATCAGGGCCCGGCGCGCCCGCTCGACGAGGGCGCTCGGGAAACCGGCGAGGAACGGCAGCGCGCCGGTCACGAGCACGACCTCGGGCGACCGGGCGCGAGGATCGGCGATCGCCCGCCAGTCCGTGGTCGCGATCTCGGCCGCCAGCTCGGTGCCCGTCGACCCCCCACCGACGACCACGACCCGCGGTCGCCGCTCGCCGGGCAGCGTCGCGGACGCGCGCTCCACCTCGAGGATCTCGGCGGCGAGCTTCTTCGCTCCCGAGAGCCGGTAGACCTGGTGCGTGTTCGCCGCGGCCCCGGGGACCCCGTAGTAGGCCGCGACGTTGCCGAGTCCGATCACGAGGGCACGGAACCGCACCGAACCGTGGTCGAGCGTCACCGTCCGGTGCTCGAGGTCGACCTGTTCGACGGATCCCTGGCGGAACTCGACCGACGAACCCTCGAGCGACTCCGCGAGCGGCACGACCCACGGCTCGGTGTCCGCGCCCGTGGCGGCCAGCTTCCCGACCTCGTAGAGCTGGGTCCGGAGCACGTGCACGGGGTTCCGGTCGACCAAGAGCACCGGCACCTTCCCGCGAGAACGCCGACGGATCCCCTGGGCGACCGCGAGCCCCGCGTACCCGGCGCCGAGCACGACAGCGGGCGCTTCGGGCGGTAGAGGCTCGGGGTCCGGCGCCGCGCTCACGCTGGGCACTCCACCGGAGGCGCCATAGAGTTGGCGGCTCGGCCGGTCCGGGCGCGAGGCCGGCAACCCCTATCAGCGCGCCCTCGCTCGCCCGGGGCATGACGCCGCGGTCGATCGTGGTCGCCTTCGACGGTACTCCCGAATCCCGGCACGCGCTCGACGAGGCGGCGGACCTCGCGCGGCTCGCGGGGGCCCGCCTCGCTCTGGTCGGCGTGGTCGCGCTCGTCTCGCGCGGCTTCGGGGTATCGATGCCGACGCAGGAGGGAGAGGATCGGGCGCGGGAGGAGACCCGCACGTCGCTCGAGACCGAGCGGGCCCGGCTCGCGAAGGCGGGGCTCGCGCAGGTCGAGACGCACCTCCTCGAAGGCGACCCGGTCGCCGCGGTCGTCGGGTTCGTCGAGCAACGGTCGGTCGACCTCGTCGTGGTCGGATCGCGCGGGCTGGACGCGCTCGGCCGGTACTTCCTCGGCAGCGTCTCCGATGGGATTCTTCACTACGCCGGCTGCTCGGTCCTGGTCGTCAAGCCGCCCCGCTCCTCGGGAAAGGGTCGCCGGTAGAGGTGCACGGCGGCGAGGAACCCCCAGATCAGGATCGGGAACGTGATGAACCGCTCGATCAGCCCCGGGTCCCACGTCGTGTTGCTCGTCTGCGTGGGCACGTAGTACGCGAGCGATGCGAGGGTGATCAGCCCGAGGACGAGCGACAGCGCGCTCAACGATCGCCAACTCGTGCCGGGTCGCATCCCGACGCTGAGCACCGCGAGCGCGAGACCCCCCGGCAGGAAGACGAGCAACGAGACGAGGTCGTGCACCGGCGGGTTGACGTTCTCGGGGAAGACGCCGACCAGGGACGCGGCGACGCTCGCGATGAGGAGGAGCGCGAGCCCCACGAGCCGGACGCCGCCCCGGGGGAAGCCGGTCCAGGCGAGGAGGATCCCGACGAACGCGAGGATCCCGAGGAGGATGATCGAGACGTTGAAGACAACGTGCCACGGCGAGGTCGCCGTGTTCCCCAGGTCGCTGATGTAGTTCTGCAGGTCCGAGTACCCCGGGTACGCGGACTGGACGACCGCCATCGCGACCGCGAACTGGACGACCCCGAGCCCGATCAGCACGGCGCCGGCACGGACGGTGCCCACCGGCGAGGATGTTCCGTTCCCCACGAACCGTTCGACCCGCTGCGCGCGAGACGCCTCCCCCGAGATGGTTTTTTCGGCGGCTCGACGGCGGGCGGTACCCGAGGGCGCGACGCCGCTCCCGACCCCGGGGGCCGTTCAGCTCGACCCCGGAGGCCCGCCGGCCGTCCCGGGTGGGGGAGGGGGCGGAGGCGGCGGCGGGGGCGGGGGCGCGCTCGCCGTGCCCATGGCGGGCGCGGGCGCGGGTGCGGCCTTCTTCCGTCCGCGGGTCAGCAGGAGCGCGAGCAGCGCCACGACGACGATCACGACCACCGCGACCAGGGCGTACCCTTCGTCGGCCGGTAGGCCGAGGAACGTGGACGGCGACGAAGGCGACGACGTGCTGATGCTGAAGGTGATCGCCTCCGTGGCGTTCTTCAAGTCGACGGTCACGCTCCCGCTCGCCGGGCTCGCCGTGTAGCCGCCCACGGTGGCGACGGTGAACGTGTGGAGCCCGTCGACCTCCCCCGGGAACACGAGCGAAGCGCCGAGGCCCGACTTCGTGGAGCCGTTGACCGTGACGGACCAGCTCGTGCCGGTGGGGAGCCCGGACTCGGTGAAGGTGATCGAGTACGTCGTGACGCTCGTGGCGTAGTTGAACGTCACGTTGACCCACACCTCGGCCCCGGCGACCGTGAACGTCCCGCCGGAGCCGATGTAGTGGGGGTTCGCGCTCGCGAGCGAGTAGGTGTACGTTCCGTTCGGCTCGGTGAACCCGATCTGGTCGGTCGAGCTGCTGAACGACTGCGAGTTCGTGAGGTTCACGTACCACGTCGTGCCCGACGGGAGCCCCATCTCGCCGAACAGCACGTGGCACGACGAGCAGACGACCGGGGTGATCGTTCCGAAGATCGAGAGCGTGCCCGACACGAAATTCGTCAGGTAGACGACCCCGTTCGTGCTGTCGTACGCCCCGCCCTCGGGTTCGTAGCCGACCGGGACCCAGGCGATCACGGCGTTCGTCGCACCCGAGACCACCGTCGCGTTGTTGTCGTAGTAGTTCCCGACGTAGATGTCGCCGTTGCCACTGTCGTACACCAGTCCGTACGGCTCTTCCCCGACCGTGACCGAGCCGACGGTGCCCCCGGTGGCGGCGTCGAGGATCGTGAGGTTGTCGCTCCCCCACTCCGCGGCGTACAGGTCGCCGTTCGCCCCGTCGTAGACGACGGAGATGGGGTAGTATCCCACGCCCAGCGAGCCGACGACCGCCCCCGTCCCGCCGTCGATCACGGTCAGGTTGTCCGACTCGAAATTGGCGATGTAGACGTCGCCGTTCGCGCTGTCGTACGCGCCCCCCCACGGGTCGGCGCCCGCCGGCACCCAGCCGACGACCGAGTTCGTGGCTCCGTCGATGACGGTCACGTTCGCCGACCCGTAGTTGGAGACGTACACGTAGTCGCTCGCCGTGTCGACGGTCACCGCGAGCGGTTCGTCCCCGACGTTCACCGTAGCGGTGACGGTGTTGGTCGAGGTGTCGATCACGCTGACGTTGTTGGACTCCTCGTTCGCGACGTAGACCTCGTTGTTCGCGCTGTCGTAGGTCAGTTCGTACGGATTGTACCCCACCCCGATCCAGGCGACGATCGCGTCGGTCGTCGCATCGATGACGGTGACGTTGTCGTCGTAGTAGTTCGAGGCATAGAGGTCGCCGTTCGCACTGTCGTAGGTGACCCAGTCCGGATAGATGCCGAGCGGGTCCGACCCGAGCGACGTGCTCGTGGACGTGAGGATCGGCGTCAGGTTGTTGGAGTCTTCGTTCGCCACGAAGACGACCCCGGACGCCGGGTCCGCGACGACCGCATCCGGGTATTCCCCCGCGCCGACCCAGGCGACCACCGAACCGCTCGAGCCGTCGATCACGGTCACGTTGTCCGAGTCGGCGTTGGCGACGTAGAGGTACTGGTTCGCGCTGTCGTAGCCGACCGCCTCGGGCCCCGCTCCGACGTTGATCGAGCCGAGGACCTCTTGCGAGGCCCCATCGATCACGGTGACGTTATCGTCGTAATAGTTCGGAACGTAGAGGTCGCCGTTCCCGCCGTCGTAGGTGATCGCTTCCGGGCTGTCCCCCACGGGGATGTTCGTGACGAAGGCGTCGGTCGCGCCGTTGATCACCGTCACGTTGCCGTCGCCCTCGTTGGCGACGAAGACGTAGCCATTGGACGGGTCGAACGCCACGCCGTCGGGGTCGTCGCCGGTCCCGACCGTGCCCACGAACGCGTTCGTGGCGCTGTTGAAGACCGTCAGGCTGTTCGCGTCGTAGTTGGCGACGAACACGTAACCGTTCGTCGAGTCGATCGCCATCGCGAGGGGTCCATCGCCGACGGTCACCGACCCGACGTAGGCACCGGTCGCGGCATTGAAGATCGTGACATTGCCGTCGGGGTCGGAGAAGTAGTTGACGACGTACAGGTAGCCGTTCGCGCTGTCGTACTCCACGTCGTACGGGTCGGCCCCGGAAGCGAGCTGCCCGAGGACGTTACCGGTCACGCCGTTCACGAGGATCGTGTTCTCGGAGCCGTAGTCCGCGACGAAGATCTCGCCGTTCGCGGGGTCGTAGGCGAGCCCGTCGGGTTCGTAGCCGTTCGTGGGAACGTAGTTTCCGGCGACCAGCGTATCGTTGGGGAGCGTGAGGGTGTCCACGACGCCGATGTCGGAAGCGGCCGGGGAAGCCGCGGACGCGGCGTGACCGAGCGTCGGCGCCGGTGCCGACGGCCTCGGGGACGTCGTCACGGCAGCGACCGCCCGTTCGCCGCTCACGGTGGCCGCGTGCGGACCGAAGTCCGCGAGCGCGGCACCCGCCGCCGACGCGACCACCAGCGTCACTACGATCGCCACCCTCGCCCAGAGTCCCCTCGGAGTACGAGCCGCGCTCATCGGAAAGTCCCGCGGGGACGCGACTTCGGGGATAAGTAAGTTAGCTCGGCGAAGCGGCGGCCTCAGCCTCCGGCGCTCCGTGAGAGGGCGACGAGCCGCTTCTCGGCGGATCCCTCCCGGACGGTGCGCCCTCCTCAGTCACCCGGCCGGGTCGAGGCTCACGTCGAGGACACGCACCGGACGAGGAGCCGAGGGAGGGAATCGAACCCCCAGGAAACGGATCTGCAGTCCGTCGCATTAACCATTCTGCCACCTCGGCGCGGCGTCGGGCAGGGAGGTCCCGGCTTAAAGCCGTCGAGGCGGGCGTCTCGCCGCCACGACTAGACCGCTCGAAAACCCCGACGCATCCGGAGGAGGGCGGACCGGGCGGAGAGCCGGAGGCGCCCGCCGAGCGGCATCGACTTCCCGCCGGGCTGTACGGCGTGATGCCGGATCGCCTCGAGGAGGTCGTCCGGGCCTGCCACCCCGGCGTCGAATTCCGTGAACGCGAGCCCGAGGTCCTCGGCCGAGTGGGCATCGCTGCCGCCCGTGGCGCCGACGTTGCGTCGGGCGGCGACCTCTTCCGCCCGGAGGTTCGCGATCTCGGAGTTGTGCCCGTTCCGGACCTCCAGCGCGGGAACGTCCACGTGCTCCGCGACCGACCGCCCGACCCCGTGGACCCAGCGGAACGGATGCGCCGGGACCGCCTCGCCGCCGTGCGCGCGGACCCAGTCGACGGTGTCGGCGATCGGCCGGTGGGCCGGCGGCGCCTCGGCGACACCGTACGCGAGGAGGTGCCCCTCCTGCGTCGACACTTCGACGCCGGGCAGGAACAGGTAGGCGGTGTACTTCGTCGCGACCTCCGCGAGCGCGCCGTGGCCGCGCACGGTGTTGTGGTCGGTCAGCGCGAACCCTCGGAGTCCCCCGTAGGAGAGCCGTCCCACGATCTCGTCGAGCGACAGACGGGAATCCGGCGAGTAGCCCGAGTGGACGTGTAGGTCGAGGCGGATCGGGTCGCTCATCGGACGCGGGTCCCGACGGGAACCTCTTCCGAGACCTGGACCGGTAGCTCCGGGCCGAAGGCGAGGAGCTCTCCCTCCGTCGCGTCCGCCGCCGACAGTCGGACCACGCCCACGGTGCCGGCCGCCCAGCGGCCGGCGACCTCGACCTCGCGACCGCCGACGTCGAACCGCGTGCCCCGGGCGTCCGGCCGGACCGCCCGTCCAACGAGGAGCGGGGTCGCCTGGAATTCCTCGAACGCGATCGTTCGGTCCGCGGCACCCGTGCCCGCCACGAACGCGCCGGGGTCGACGGCGTCGGGAGGGGCGAGCAGCACCGCGCGCTCGCCGACGTCGGCGGCGAGGATCATCCCCTGCGACGTCCGTCGGCGGATCGTGCGGGGCGCGAGGTTCGAGAGGACGACGACCCGGCGGCCGGCGAGCTGCTCCATCGGGTACGAGAGCCGCAGTCCGGCGACGACGGTGCGGGGCTTCGCCTCCCCCACGTCGAGCTCGAGCACGTAGAGCGTGTCCGCGTCGGGGTGGACGGCCGCAGACCGGATCACCGCGGCCCGAGCGCCGAGCGGCGCCCAGCGCTCCGCGACCGGCGAAGGGCTCGCGGCGGTCGGTGGCGCCTCCGCGCGACCCCGGGGCTCGGCGGGGCGAGGGAACAGCGGCCGTACCTCCCCCAACGACTGGCCGGCGGGCGGGGGGTCGAGCGCCCGGTCCCAGTCCCCCCGGCCGGGAGGATCGGAGTATCCGAGCATGCGGAAAACTTCGGCGCTCGAGAACGGCAGGACGGGGGCGAGCCACGTCGCGATCGCCTTCAGGCGCCAGAGCGTCTCGAACACGACCTGGGTCCGCTCGTCGCCCTCGAGCTGCCACGGCTTACCTTCGTGGAAGCGACGGTTCGCCTCCCGGACCTCCTCGAGCGCGAGGTCGAGCCCTTCCTTCAGGCGGACGTTCTCGTATTCGTTCGTGATCCGCTCGTGCGCGTTCCGCAGGCGGGCGCCGAGGCCGTCGGGCGCGTCGGGGCTCCAGCCCGGCGGAGGTGAAGGGATCCGGCCACCGTACCGGTCCCGAGCGAGCACCAGCGTCCGCTGCACGAGGTTGCCGTACTGATTCGCGAGGACCTCCCCCTGCAGCTGGTGGAACTCGGCCCACTCGAACTCCGTGTCGTGGTTCTGCGGAGCCTTCAACGCCGCGTAGAACCGGATGACGTCCGGCGGGTACTTCGCGAGCAGCGAGGGGATGAACACGTCGTCGCCACCGGAGCGCGACTTCGAGATCTTCCCGCCCTCGACGCGCAGCCATTCGTTCGCCGGCACGTCGTAGGCGAGATGGAGCCCGCCGACCCCGAGGAGTATCCCGGGCCAGACGATCGTGTGGTGGAACTTGTTGTCCTTGCCGACAAAGTAGTACGGACGCACCGGCTCCCCCTCGTCCCAGTACCGGTGCCACGCTTCCGGGCGCCCGGCCCGGATCGCCCACTCTTTCGACGCCGAGAGGTAGCCGATGAGCGCGTCGAACCAGACGTAGAACCGCTTCGTGCCGTATCCCTCGAGCGGGATCGGCACGCCCCAGTCGAGGTCCCGGGTGATCGGCGTCGGGTGGAGGCCCTCGGCGAGGAAGTTCTCGGCGACGCTCCGCGAGCCGGAGCGCCAGTGGCCCTGGCGGCTCAGGTACTCTTGGAGCTTCGGCTGGAGCCGGTCGAGCTCGAGGTAGAAGTGCTCCGTCGGTCGGAACTCGGCGGGGGTGCCGCACAGCGCGCACCGCGGATGGCCGAGCTGTCGCGCCTCGAGGGGACGGCCGCAGTTGTCGCACTCGTCGCCGCGGGCTCGCTCGAAGCCGCAGTGGGGGCAGGTCCCTTCGAGGTACCGGTCGGGGAGGAAGCGTCCGTGCTTCGGGCAGAACGGGTTCTCCTCCGTCCTCCGCTGGACGTACCCGTGCTCGAGGAGCGCGAGGAAGAGCTCCTGCACGGTGCGCTCGTGCACGAGCGTCCGGGTGGTCGTGAACAGGTCGAACGAGACGCCGAGCCGCTCGAACGCTGCCTTGTTCACCTCGTGGTACCGCTCCGAGATGACCGCGGGCGTGGACCCCTCCTTCTCGGCGCGCACGAGGATCGGGGTGCCGTGCATGTCCGAGCCCGAGACCATGAGGACCTCGTTGCCGCGGAGCCGATGGAATCGCGCGAAGATGTCTCCGGGAAGGTAAGCACCCGCGAGATGTCCGATGTGGAACGGTCCGTTCGCGTACGGCCACGCCACCGCGACGAGAATGCGCGCCACCGGCCGTCCTCCGACCGAGCGAGCGGCCGCCGAACGTAAACTCTTCGCCGGCGTTCCGCCATCTCGCCGGCGAGTTTAAGGGACCCGAAGATTCCCCACGGTCGTGAGCGACGAGCCGCCGATGACCCGCCCCACCGTCGCCGAGGCGGATCGGCTGGTCGGGGTCCGGCGTCCGGTGCTCTCGCACGGGTTCGTCGCCCTGGTCGACTACATGGGAGACGACGCGGCGATCGTGCAGGCCGCTCGAGTCTCCTACGGCAAGGGGACGAAATCCGTTCGGGACGACCGCGGACTGATCCGGTATCTGATGCGCCACCACCACACGACGCCGTTCGAGATGGTCGAGTACAAGTTCCTCGTCCGGCTCCCGATCTACATCGCGCGTCAATGGATCCGACATCGGACGAGCTCTACGAATGAATACTCGGGCCGGTACAGTATCGTCCCGGACGAATTCGAGGTGCCCGAGGCCGACGAGGTGCGGCACCAATCCGGCCGGAACCGCCAGGGCCGGGGCGACCCGTTGCCGCCCGAGGTTGTCGAGCGGTTCCGCCGCGACCTCGAGTCGGTGGCGACGCAAGCCTACGTTGCTTACTCTCGGGCGCTGGACGCCGGCGTTGCCCGCGAGACCGCTCGACTGCTCCTCCCGGTGGCGTACTACACACAGTGGTACTGGAAGATCAATCTGCACAATCTCTTCCACTTCCTCTCCTTGCGATTGGACGCCCACGCGCAGGAAGAGATCCGCCTCTACGCGGCCGAGGTCGCGAAGCTGGCACGCGTCGTCTGCCCGGTCGCCTTCGAGGCGTTCGAGGACTTCCAGGTAGAGGGGATTGCCCTCGGCCGCCGCGAGCGGAAAGCCCTGCGGTTCCTGCTCGACGGCAAGACGCCCCAGGAGGCCTGCGTCGCCGCGGACCTACCCCTGACGCGGGAGGACGGGCGCCCGATGACGACCGGCGAAGGGGTCGAGTTCCTCGAGAAGCTCGAACGGATCCGCACCCTCGACTGACGGGAGCTCAGAACCTCGGATCGTCCCCGTCGTCCAGTGTGAACCCGGGACGTGGCGAAAACGCGGGATGGTCGGGTCGGAAACGGGCCGGCCAGACGGGCCGGAGCC